>CAMFLN010000588.1 GCA_945957305.1 uncultured Planctomycetaceae bacterium
CGCTCGAGGAATCGGGAAACGCCGCGACGGTGGCCACGTAAGCCCGCTGGGCATCATCATTCAACTGCAATTGCTCCAGCAAACGCGCGGCCCGCAGGTGGGCATACTCACTCTTATCCGACGCCGCCAAAAAGCGCTCGACAGCTGCCGCGGCCCCCCGTTTGTCTTCGCTTTTGGCGTACAACCCGGCCAGCTGAACCTGCAACTCGGGATCGTCAGGGTGCTGCTGGATGAGCGATTCAAGCTGCTTGATCGCCTCGGGCAGCTTTTGCGCTTTGATGTACAGTTGAATGAAAGCCTCTTGGTTCGCCCGGTCGCCGGGGGTCAACTTCAACACTTCCTGAAAGCGCTTGATCGCCCCGTCGGTATCTCCCAATTCGGCCAGAATCCGCGCGTAGCCGCGGTGAATACTGACGCGTTGCGGGAAAGCTGCAATCAGTTTTTCATACTCTTCCTTGAGCGTGGAGACATTGTCCTCTTTGCGATAGATGCGCTCGATCTGCGAGAGAATCTCTTTTTCGAGCCAGCTGTCCGAGCCCACTTGCTGCAAAGTTTCACGGTAAGTGGCTACGGCATCGGCGCGTTTGCCTGCGCGGGCTCGAATGTCCCCCAGCCGTAACTTGCGCAAGACCTGGCGATGCGGATCTTTGGTCCGTTCGATCAATTGCTGTTCGAGGGCGGCCGCCTCATCGAACATTCCTTCGCCGATCTGCAGCTCGATCACATCTTCGCTGAGGTCCTGGTCATCAGGGTTGGCGGCCAGTAGCTTCGTCCAACTCTGGATCGCCTCGTCACGGCGGCGTGCGCGCACCAAAATCTGCCCCTGCAACTTGGCAATGCGCAGGGCGAGCTTGGCATCAGGCTTGGCCTCGTCGGCTTTCTTCAGGTCGACCAGCGCCGTTTCGAAGTCGAGCATTCGCGCTTCAAGAACTGCCTTCTCGAACCAGGCCGCCGCGTTGCCGGGGTCGTTGGCGAGCGTCGCGCGGAACTGTTCGATCCCTTTCAGGTCGTTCCCCTGCTTGGCCCAGAAGAAGGCCAGCAGCAGTCCGTCCTCGCTTTTGCCAGACTTGGCCCGCTCGACGAGGAACTTTTCCAGACTGTCGATCGTCGCCGTATCGAGCCAGGTGTTATAGAAGCGATCGAAGAGGTAGCCAGGCGTAGGACGCTTGGCCAATGCTTCGTGATATTTGAGTGCCTTGGCGGGCAGCTCCGGCTCGGCACAAACGCCCCTTGCGGGCCATAGAAATGCCGACGACAGTAGCGCCGCCACTGCCAGAAAAAACCCGTAAGGCACGGTGGTCGATCGCTGCGCGCAAGCGCGCAGAATCTTTGAGCACCGAAGCATCGCACGCCCCCTTTGAAATAGGAACGCTGTTCCCGCAATGTTCCGTACACACGAACGAACAATTCACAGAGAGGAGCCCCTTTCGGAGCCCGCAAGTCCACCCATTATTGGCGTTTGCTCAAGCGTTAGCAATGAAATTCCCGGCCTGTGCGAGCGTCCGAACGTTCGCATTCCCACTGCTAAATCGCCGGCGGTACGTTTTCACATGCACTTTGGTCCGATAATTGGGCAGTGAAAAGTCCTTACGGCCCGAAAGTAATAACAAACTTAGAAGTAACGTTCGGACCCCTGCTGCACGAACATTGCGCAGGAAGTTCAGGGCGTTTGGGGACTATACGCCGTGGTCGACTTCACAGCGTAAGAGACCGGTTCGCTACGCCCGACATGCCTTAGCCGAGCTGCTCAGCCAGCGCGACAATGATCCCCTCAGGCCCACGGATGTAGGCCAGCCGGTATGTGTCTTCGTACTGCATTTCGCCAATGAGCTCGGCCCCCTGAGCGCGTAGTCGGGCCACTATGGCAGCGAGGTTTTCGACTGCGAACATGATGCGGCGGATACCCAAGGCATTCACCGGCGCGTCGACGGGCCCAAACCTAAGCGGGCTGGGCGTGTGAAACTTGTCCAGCTCAATGCCTTGGCCGTCGGGCGTGCGCAGCATCGCCAGGGTGGCCCGCACATCGTCGAGCCCAATCAAACGGCCGACCGCGGCCCCTTCGACTGTCGTCTCGCCTTCGAGCGTGAGACCCAGTTCGATAAAGAACGCCTTAACAGCCTCGAGATCGTCGACAACGATCAAAACGTTGTCCATCCGTTTAAGCGTCATACATTTCCTGTCGTCGCGTCACCCGCCCAGGTTAACGCAGTGATCCGCGGCAATGTTGGTGGGGACTTTTGGGGACAGGACTGCAACAAACTACCCGGAGAAACTATCAGTGGGGAGTGTGGTCTGCTTGCCTGGTTAATGCCGTCAGATCAATTCCGCGATGGGTCGACCGTCTTCGACAATCGGTCGCGGGCGACCACGCAGGTCGAGATAAGCGCCGTCCAGCGGTACGCCCATATGGTGATAGATGGTCGCCGCGAGATCCCCTGGCGTCACCGGGCGTTCGCGAATTTGACCGCCGTCATGTTCACTTGCGCCGATGACCTGCCCATGACGAAATCCGCCGCCCGCGACGGTCATCGACATCACGGGGGGCCAATGATTGCGTCCATCGGTGCTGTCTTGCGTACCGATCTGCGGCGTGCGGCCAAACTCTCCCATGGCCAGCACCAGCACCTGGTCGGTCAGCCCACGCTCTTCAAGGTCCGCGACCAGCGTCGTCAGCAAGTGATCAAAAACGGGTAGCAGCGGCTGCAACCCTTTGCTGATGCCGCCGTAGGGCGGGATGTTGTCTCCGTGATTGTCCCACGTGCCCGACGCCGAGTGATTGCTCAAGTCGATGGTGACAAAATTGACACCGGCTTCGACCAACCGCCGGGCGAGCAGAGCTTGTTGGCACCAGGGATGATCACCATAGCGGCCCCGGACTGCCTCGCTTTCGCGCGACAAGTCGAAAGCGGCTTGCGCCCGTTCGCCGGCGACGATATCCAGGGCCTGCTGTGAAAACCGATCGAGCGCTTGCATCGAGCCTGACAGGTCAAGGTTCCTGTGCAGGCGATCCAACTGCGACCGCAGCTCCTGCCGCGCATTCAACCGTTCGAGGTCCAGGCCCCCTGGCAGTTTAAAAATTTGCGCCACATTGTTCGCCACGAACGGATCGAACCGCTTGCCCAGGTAGCCGCCCCAAGCCAGATGGCTGCGGCTCTTCAAGTTGAGCGACACGTACGGCGGCAGCGCGGGGTCATTCGAGCCCCGGAAATGAGAGATGAGCGAGGCAATCGCGGGATACATCTCGGCTTCGCGATTCAAGCGCGGCTCGGCGTCCGAATTGCCGGTCTGCATGACCATGTTCGGCTCGTGGTTCGAAAACCGCGCATCGACCGAGCGAATGACGGTCATGCGATCCAACATGGCCGCCTGCTTGGGCAGATGTTCGCAAAAGCGGACTCCCGGCAGCGCAGTGGCAATCGTGCCGAACGGTCCGCGGATTTCGCGCGGCGCCTCGGGCTTGGGGTCCCAGGTGTCGATGTGGCTTGGCCCGCCGGTCATCCATAGCAGGATTACACTCTTTGGCTTCGCGCTGGGGGCATGGGCAGTGGCCGCCTGGCTGCGAACTTTCAACAATCCCGGCAGGCTGAGGCCCGCCAGCC
>CAMFLN010000589.1 GCA_945957305.1 uncultured Planctomycetaceae bacterium
ATCTACACTTATGCGATCGTCGGCAGCGTCAGATGTGTATAAGAGACAGGTGCCCCACACTTCGGTGATCTGCTTATCGAGTTCCGCATTCTTCAAGTTGTGCAATTGGCGCACCAGGTCTGCCGAGAGATCCGTGGCAGCGATCTCCTTTTTCCCTACTGCCGCCAACAGCGCCTGGGCGTAATCGACGCGTGATGACAGCGTGGCCAGCGCATCGCGGCGTTCGCCGGAGTTCAGCTGCGCATAAACGCTCACGACCGCGGCTGGCGTTTTCGGATCATCGTACAGGGCCAGACCGCGCAAGGCCGCCGAGCGGAGCGCGGGATCGGCAACCAGCGATTGCAACGCAGGAGCCAACTGCGGATCGCGTACTTTCAACAGTGCCGCGAGCGCACTCTGTCGCTCGACGACCGGCACTTTCTTGTCGGTCACGGTGGTGCGCATGTCCTCGATCACGGCGCGATCGCCAAACGTGACCGCTAAAGCCATGGCCTGCGCCAACGTGGCCGCGTCCCCCGACTTCTTGATTTGAGCAAAGGCCTGCGGCCAAGCGGGCGGCATATCGACCGTGCGCCGGCCACGCAGCGCTTCGCCCAGGCCCGCGATCAAGGCCGCGTGTGCCTGCTTGTCGTCACGTGCTGAAATCTGCTTCACAACAAGCGCTAAGGATTCCGGCGAACCTGTGGCGGCCACGCGACGCGCCATGAACGACGCCACCAATGGAATGCGCCCGTTGAGCGCGAGATCCAAGGCGCGCGCCGGATCTCGTTCCGCGAGCGGTTCGATCGCGTACCAATACATCAGCGGCAGGTTGTGGTCGTCTGCGTCTTCGGTGTGCTTGACCAGCGGGGCGGCGACCTCCCACCGCTCTTTCAGTTCAAGACGCCCGCAGGCCGACGCCAGGTATAAGCGTACGACCGGCGACTCGTCGCGCTGGGCCAATTCCTGCAGCTTCTCCAGCGTCATTGCCGACGGCTGGCGCCCCTCGCAGGCGAGTTGGATCGTCCAGGCGCGCACCAGGGGCTGATCATTCGAGAGTCCCCGCGCGAGGAGCTTTTCGTCGAGTAATCCTGCCGCGTGGAGCGCCCACAGGCCACGCAGGCGACGCGTCGAATCGGGATGCTGGAAGGCCATTTTGATCAGTGCCTGGCGGGCGTTCTCGTCGGCGAGCCCACGTTCTTGGATCACGCGTCGCGCGTGGCGCACATGCCAGTCATTGGGGTGCAGCAGAGCTTGGACCAACCCGGCGTCGTCGAGCTTCTTAATATCGACGTCGACTTTTTTGGGTTCGCCGTAGGAGACCTTGAACACGCGGCCGTTCGAGCGATCATGCCCTTCGACATTGCCGTGGTGGCACTGATTGCGATCGTACCAGTCGATCATATACATCTGGCCGTCAGGCCCCTGTTGCAGATTGATCACCTGGGACCAACTGTCATGGGCAAATAAGAAATCGGGCGAACGGTCACCGCTGTAGCCCGACCCCTGCGCCGCGAGCTGATCAACGTTCAAGCGTGCGCCGTGAATGTTGTTCATGAACAACCGATTGCGGTATTCGGCCGGCCACGCGTCGCCGAGATAGATCATGGCGCCAGCGTGGGCGTGACCGCCGCCGGCAGCATCCGAGCGATTGTTGCCCGAGTGCGGCGTGGCGCCGATCCAATGACGGTGCACCGCGATCGTCTTGATGTCGTCGTAGGTATAGGGGTTGTAATGCTGGCCAGCCTGGCGCTGATAGCGCCCCCCCCTGAATCACGTGATAGAGGTGCGGAATCACGCACGCGGTCAAAAACGCCTGCCCCTGGTCGTTGAAGTCGATGCCCCAGGGGTTGCTCGTCCCTTCAGCAAAGACTTCGAAAATATGCTTCTGCGGGTGGTAGCGCCAGATGCCGGCATTGATCGGCGTGCGTTCGTCCTTGGGCGTTCCCGGCTTGCCGACGTTCGAGAAGGTGAAGACGCCATGGCAACCATAGAGCCAGCCATCCGGCCCCCAGGTAAACGTGTTTAAAGTTTCGTGCGTGTCCTGGTAACCCCAGCCGTCGAGCAACACCTGCGGCGGACCATCCGGCTGGTCGTCGCCATCGGCATCCGGGATGAACAGAAACTCAGGCGCCGCCCCGATCCACACCCCGCCAAAGCCGATCTCGAAGCCACTGACGAGATTCAGCTTGTCAGCAAAGACCTTGCGCGAGTCGAAGCGCCCGTCGCCGTCGGTGTCTTCAAAAATCAACAAACGATCACGGGCTTTGTCCTGCGGAACGCGGACGGGGTACGAATACGCCTCGGCCACCCACAGCCGTCCGCGGTCGTCGATCGCTTGCGCGATCGGCTGCTGCACGTCAGGTTCGCCGGCGAATAGCGTCACGCGAAAACCGTCGGGCACTTTCATGGCCGCGGCCGCCGAGACGGGCTCGAGCCCTGCGTGTGTGTAGACATCGAGCGGTTGTGGTCCGGCGCGATCCGGAAGCGCTGGCTTGGCCGCGTGTAAGCGAAACTGATCGAAATTGATATGTCCCCAGCCGCCGGAGCTTTCATCGACCAGGCGGAGCAATATTTCCTTGCCCGAGAGCGGTGTGAGGTCGACGACGACCGGCTTCAGGTTTTCGGTATCGTCACCCGAGAACTTGTGCACGACCTGTTTGCTATCGGCACGAATGATTTCGACGCGCGTCGCAGGGCTCGAACCCCCGGCAATCAAGAACGAAGCAAAGGGCTGTGTCACTCGAAACGGGCGCGAAGTGAGCGTCCCTTGCCCTGCGTCGCCGCCGACTTCGTACGTGCCGATCCAGAACTCGCCGCCGTGGTCGCTGCGCATGTCACCGCGACGCGCGTGCACGGTGTCCCCTTTGACCGGCTGCTTGGCGAAAGCGTTTCCTTCGGACTGCCAATCGCCCAAATCTCCCTTTTCAAAATCGAGGTTCAACGACTTGCCATTTGCGTCGCGCGGAAGCTGCCCGTCGCGCAAAATCTCGGCGATTGATTCATCGGCGCCACAGCGCGCCGGAGACTGCACGGCAGAGACTAAGGAGATTGCGGCCAGGCAGTGGAACAGGCGAACGAGTGGGCGATGCGTCATGGTGATTTTCGCGTAGGGCGTATCGCAATAAGAGAAAAGTAGAACGAACTACGGCTGCTGAATACCAGGTAGAAAGCGCCCCGGGCAGGGAAAGGAACGGCTCGACAACCAAGCACTAACACCCACCCCGGGAATGCCATCTAGGGTAACACATGAGGCCGCGAAATTCCTGTGTCTCGCGGCGGTCAACAGCGCGCAAAAAAACGCCGCGCCCATGGGGGACGCGGCGATTGATTACGGCCGAACGATACGAAGCGGGCCGTTAGGGCAGCTTGCCCTGGGCGATCAACTCGCCGAAGGTCGGCGAATTGGGGTCGTCGGGGTTCGACTTTTCCTTGGCCACGGTGTCGAGGGCTGCTTGGATCTTCTCGACGTTCTTGGCATCTTCCTTCTTATCCAACAGCTTATCGAGCGCCTTGCCGTAAGCGTTGCGGATCTTCTTGTCTTCCTTGCCTTCGGCGTTCTTGCCGTGGCAGATCAGGCAATTAGCCTTCTTCGCTGCCGCAA
>CAMFLN010000590.1 GCA_945957305.1 uncultured Planctomycetaceae bacterium
CCAGCGCCAGCAGGGCCAGTACCAGGCCGCCGCTGGTGCCACTGGTGACCAGTGCCTTGCGATCGGCATGAGCGTACTGGCCCTCGATACGACTTTGCAGCTTCTCTAGCAGCGTGCCGATCCCTTGCGTCGGCGAATAGCCGTTCTTACGAGTGCTGATCGCATCGATCGCCGCGCGTTGGATCGGCTCGGGAACGTCGAAGTCGGGCTGGCCAATCGAGAGATTGACCGGGCTACGCATCTTCGCGGCGAGATCAAAAATCTTGCGAATGCCCGAGCTGTCGAGAGCTCGCATTCGCTCGGCAATCCACTGGTGAGACATGATTCGTAGGCAGCGGGGCAGGGCAGGGGAGTGAATTCAATGCGCCCCATCATAGCGAAAACGGCACCGAACGTCCGCTGTGGGCTGGATCGCCGCTTCGTGCTCGTCGTGTCGAAGTGGTAAAGAATTCAGGACAAAACCACTACGACACGACGGGCACGAAGCGGTGAAAAGTGCTGGAATTCCGCCGAGAGCAAGGCCTACCGCACGATGCAGCGGAAGCGGACCACGCCGCCGTCGCCGGGTTGCAGCGGTTTGTCGACTTCCCAGCGGAGGACCAGCGACTGGCCTTCGTTCGGTTCGACGCTGAAGGACGCCTCGCGGCTCGATTGTGCCGAATCGGGCACGTATTCCAGTCGTGGCGTCAAGCTGTCCAGGATGACAATGTTGCCCAGCACCTGCGTGCCCACATTGTCGTAACGGATCGTGAAGTCGACCGGCTCGCCGCAGCAAGCCGTTTGGGTCGATGCGACCTTGATAATGCGCAGTTTCGGCTGCCGCAAATCGTCGACTGTGAAAGTGGCCTGGGCCCGCCGATCGCCGTCGACCACTTGCGCGGCCTTGCGGTCGATGATGACCTGCACCGCCTGATCGGCAGTCCAAGTGATGGCCTTTTGCACCGCCGTGGCCAGGCGTGCCTTTTCGTTGTTCGAGAACTCGCCGGTTCGCAGCACGACGAAGTTTTCGTACGGCAGGAAAGCGTCTTGGAAAGCCGTGATGATTTGCGCGCGTGACAGCACGCCGTCTCCTTGCCGCGTGAGATAAGCGCCAGGGGCTTTGAGTCCCGCCTGACGTTCGGCTTGTTCGCGCTGCAGACTCGAAGCGGGAACCAATGCTTCTTCGTGCTTCACGACGCGCACGGGCAAGTCGACGCCGGCCACGGGTTCGGTTTGTTCGCTGCCCGCGATGCGCGCCACCGTGCGAACCGCGCCGAAGCACGGCGCATACACGTTGACTTTGTTCGAGGCCTCGATCAGCGTACGACCGTCGGTCGTGTCGAAATGGGCGATCGTGTCTTCCAGTTCCAGGCCATAGACCTGCCAGTCGGGCGAAACCGCGACGGGCGAGCCACTGTCGCCGCCGTCGCGCACGTATTCATCCTCGGGCCAGGGGAGGGCGATGCCAGGCGGAGCCCATGGGCCAGTGACTTCGTAGGGCAACGGAGCAGGCGCAAACTGCGGTATCGCGGGGGCCACCGACGCCGCTGATGCGGCCGGAGCGCAACACGGACAATCGTCGCCCGCGGCGATAGTCGAAGCAGCAGGGCAGGGGGGGGCGGCCGCCACCGGCGCCAGGCCCGAGCCATGCAGATTCGTGCGACAAGAGCAGAGGACAAGCGGCAATAGCGCCAGGAGAACGCCCTGGGACGCCTTGCGCATGCGATCGACAAAATGGTTGGCAACGATGCTCATTATTTATTCGCTGCAGGCTCGGCCGAAGTGCTGTTCGTTACAAAGCCGAGACGCGATTTCGTCGGCGCGGCGTTGGGAACCGTTCGCACGCGCTGGTTGCTCGCGACGACGGGGGTCGGCTGTGGGGCCGGCACTTTTTCCTTCAAGGGGACTAGTGGCAGACAGCCCGGCAACGGAATAAACGGCGGGCAATAACCGAGGAACTTCGCGTCCGGACCGGTGCGATCGGGCACGCGCCCACCAAGTCGCAGGATGGCCATGGGGCGTCCCAGCCGATCGGCGACTTCGACGGGATTCGCGCCGGGGCCCGCGTCGAACCAGTTCTGCGAGCAGCAACCGCCGGGACAGGCCGGCAGCGGATGATTCGGATCTTCCAGGTAGATCACCCGCATGACGTAGTTCCCCTCGAGCGCAAGCTCCAGGTCTTCCTGCGTGATTTCGATCGGCACCGGGAATTGCACGGCACGACCGACGGGCGGGTAGAGGCGATCGATGACTTCGATCGTGGGATAGACTTCTTCCCCTTCATGCAGCGGGATGTTGGTCACCCGCAGTCGATAGACCGGTGCGATCAGCATGCCGAAGCGCACGGGCGTATTCACCGCAGGGCCAAAGTTTCCGTCCACGGCCAGCGAGATCAAGGCCCCCTGAGGAGCCTTGATCTCTACCGGCTGGAAATATCCAGGCAATGGTCCTCCGCGCAGGAGTTGCCAACTGCCAATCGCTCCCGGAGGCTCATTGCCTTGATAGCGATAGTGCAAATTCTGCGACTGTGCAGCCAGTGGTGAGCTCGCTGCCAGACAGAGAAGCAACCCCATCGCCACCCGGCGAGCAACCCTGTTTCGAGTCGACCGCGAACGGACGCCCGAGTTGCGGAGTTGTTCGACCATAGCCATGGAATCTCGTGGATGGAAAAAGGAAACTAGTAGTTAGTAGGTGGTAGACGGTATTCGGAAAGTGATCCCCCTCCCCTTGTGTTGGGAGGGGGATCACGCAGCGGTTGTGACACACTCTACGGTCCGCTTCGTGCGAGTTGTCCGTGGATTACGGTGCCTCGCAGTTGGCGTCGCAGGCGGCTGGTGCCGGCGGCGGAGGAATCGGACCTGAACCGATCAGTTGCATCTTGGTCGACAGCGGATGGCTATACATCGCTGGGGCCGGAAGCACTTCTTCGGTAATGCGTACATGGCTGGCCGGACGCGGATAGGTCATGCCAGGCTTCTGCTTGACGTCGATCTTGACCTTCTCGACCGGGCCCGGGATGTCCATGAAGGTGTGGTTCTTCATGACGTGCTTCTGCAAGCCAGCCGGGATACCGAGCGGAATGTGGGGCGGGCCAGGCAATCCAATCGGCGTGCCCGAGGTCGGCATTCCGTATTGCGGTGCCGTCATGCCCGAGACCAGTTCCGGTGGCATCTGGCTACCAGGTCCGCCGGTGAGGCCGCAGGGGAAGCCCGGTCCGCCGGCCAGGGCGGCATCACCGCCGTAACCACCGCCCGCACCGGGAATCTGCAGGTCCTTGTTACCGATGCGAATGATCGCCAGGATCGAGCCACGACGATCGGCTTCGACGATCGGGTCAACACCTGGATCGAGTCGCGTGCTGACCAAGGTTTCTACACCAGCGAGCGCCAGTTCCTGGAACTCGGCGTCCGGCAGGTAAATCACCTTGGTGACGAAGTTGCCGCTGAGCACCTGATCGAAGTCTTCGTCGGTGAGCTGGAACGGCACGGCGTTGTGCGCCAGGTAAGCATCCGTTCGCGGCATCGTCGGCGCGACTTCAAGAGTGGGTTACAACTCGACACCGGCACGACCCGGAATTGAAGTCAGCTTCAAGCGGTAG
>CAMFLN010000591.1 GCA_945957305.1 uncultured Planctomycetaceae bacterium
CGCCCGAGTCGAGGGGGCTTGCGCCACTCGTACCGCCCAGCGCCTTTTCGACTTCATCGATCATGAGGACCGCTGGCTGCATGGCATCGACAATGCGCAGAGCCTGGCGGGTGCGTTCTTCGGTCTGGCCGACGAGCGAGCCCATTAGGCTACCGACATCGAGAATTAGTGTCGGACGGCCGGTCTCCTGGCCGAGCGCCTTGCAAAAGGCACTTTTGCCGCTGCCAGCGACCCCCAACAGTAAGACTCCGCGCGGCCGACAGGGAGGCAGCTCCGTCGATCGCGGACGTAGTGCCTGTCGACAAAAGTTCTTCAAAGACTCGAGCCCGCCGAGATCGGCAAACGTTTCGCCGCCGCGATGCAGGGAGAGCATGCCGGCCTTTAATAGCGTCTGGGCTTTGAGTTCCCAGATCGTCTGCGGTTCGACCTGTTCATGACGCACCAGTGCCAACGAAAAGGCCCCCTCCGCTTCATAACGCGTGAGTCCCGACGCCGCATCCAAGACCTGTTCCAGAGCCGTCCCTGCTGGCAGTTCCGCTGGCTCGCTGGCGATGCCGCGGGCAATTTCCAACAATTGCTCGCGCGACGGAAGTTCATGGTCGATGACCACAAACTGCTTTTCCAGCTCGTGAGGGATCTGTACCAGCGGTGCGAGCACAAGGGTGTAGATGCGCTGCTGCTTACCGGCCCCTAGATGGTGCCACAACACCTGTACGAGCTCGGCGCTGGACAAAAAACGATGAAGATTCTTGAAGACCACGAGCAGAGGCTGCTGGCCATCGGCCAGCGTGCTTACCGCCCGTAGCGCGGATAAAGGATCTCTGGCGGCCGCCCCTTCGGTCGCGCCTGCCAGGCGCAGACCCCGATCAATGTCCCAGACAGCCAGTCGCCAGTTCTCCACGCGGCACAGTTCGGCGATCTCTTGCAGGGCGTCTTCATGTTCGTAAGAGTTGATCCACAGACCGGTAAAACAGGCGCGGATGTATTCTGCCAATCGCGCGCGGAGCATCATGTTGGGTCCTTTTTTACATGAGGAATTCGGCCGCTGCCGCGAATAGCGCGTGCGCTGAGCGTAAGGAAGTGCAGAACGCTTAATGGGACTCGCGCAAGCGCGTTTCCGCAGGCAGTTCCTGATAAAACTCGGCGGTCAACGCTTCGCCCGTGACCTGCCCCAAGGCTCGTTCGAGTGCGTGGGTCGCATCGCGACAGGATGACCCGATGAAGCCGTGCGCCTCGATCCGGATCCGCCCCGTGGGAGAGACCGTCATTTCAATGATGCGCATCGTCAGGCACCTCCTGCGACGGCGATCGACAGGACGATCGACTGGTCGGCCAAAACGCGTTCGGTGACCGTGTGCCCTTGCTTGTGCGCTTCGAGGCGCGCCTTTTCAACGACGTAGGCCTGTAGAAACCGATCCAGCTCGCGCGGATCGCCCCACCGCCCGTCAAAATTGTCGTAGTGCAAGCGGCCCTGGGGCAGGTCACAGACCACTGGGTAGTGCCAATCGGGCAAGGCCACGGCCAGCCCTGTGACCTGGTTGCTGAACAGTGTGACGGTCGCCTCTACGGGAGCCGGAATCTTGAGACGCTGACAAGCGGCTTCGACCGCCTGTCGATCCCGAACTTCGGCGCGAATCGTTACGGTGTGACTCAAGGAGTGTCCTTTCTTGTGGGATTCGAAGATTCCGCGGCGGGAGGCAAGTTCCGCGGCAGAGATGTCGGCGGATCCGCGGGTGCGCAAAAGGGGAGGAGAATTGGTTCCCCCGTGGTGAACTCGCACACCAGCAGTTCGGCGAGCGGCTCCTCGACGGGTTCCTGCTTGATGGCCCGCAGGACATACCAGCCCAGTAATAAGGGGGCCAGGCAGGCCAGGAGATAAGTCACGTCGCCCAGTCCCTGCAGCAAGAGGGAGTCGCGGCGTCGGTCGGTGGCCAAAGTCTGGCGTTCTTGTTCCAGCGCGTCGCGGCCGCGATCGACGGTGGTCTGCTGTAAGTGCAAATCGCGCTGCAGGTGCAGAGCGTCACGGCGTGCCTGGGCATCGGCCGTGAGCAACTGATTGGTGGCCTGGGCCAATTCCTGGTTCTGCCGAGCGATCTGGCGATTCTGCTCCGCCTGTCGTTCGCTGGCTCGCTCAGCTTGCTGGACAAGGCGCGGGTCACCGCAACCGGCTACGACAAGCACCAGCAGCAGTGCGCTAAACACGCTTCGATTGATCCGTCGGGTCATGGTGTCTCCAGTGGCGTAACAAACGCCGCAGCAATGCTTCCAGCGCGCGGCGCAGCCGTACCTCCCTGGCCAAGGCCAGGGAGAGTAGTACGACGAGCGCCGCGCACGATAAAACGAGAGGTGCCAAGGCGGGGCTCCTGAGTTGCAGAGAAGGGTCGAGCCGGCCGCAGGCTAGCTCAATACCGTCCATTCGCCGGCCAGCAGATTCAGCGACGTGTCGGCGTCGAGCGGCAGCTCGCGCAAGAATCGCGTGAATTGATGGACAAGTAGACCGGCGGCGATCGTGGCCGCGTAAATGGTACTGCGGGCCGTACAACGGCCGGTCTGAACTTCGCCGGGAGCAAACAGAGTCGTCGGGTAATGACTTCTCCCGCAATGGGACGTGGCCACCAGGATGCGCAATACCTCTCCCAACATGCGCCCATCGGCCCAAAACCGAGCTTGCTGACCGGCGGAGCGCCAAATGGCCGCGCGCGAGGTCATGGAATCGACGCAACAGAACACAATGTCGCTGAGCTGCATGCGCGGCCGATAACGATCAATGATCGTCTGCACTTCCAGCGCCGGATTGACGCCCGATAGGTATTCGGCGACAGACGTGACTTTTGGGCGGCCGATATCTCCCGCCGCAAAGCCTTGCGTCACGACGTTCGTCGAATCGACCCGGTCGAAGTCGATCAATTGCAACCGCGGTAGACCGATGGCGGTCAATTGCACGGCCACCTGGCGACCGATCGCCCCCAAGCCAATCACGGTCGCCGCGAGGGATGCCAGGCGGAGGTGGGGTACCAGCTCGGCTTGTCGAAGATAGTGATCAGGGGCAATCATACGCCTCCGTAGCGAAGAAGGGATTCCAGATGTCGTCAAAGTCAGCGTCAATGCCGCCCGCACGGGCGGCGGGGAGAAGGAAGTCCCGCAGGGGAATCTCTGTAATGTTGGTGCGGTACTCGTGTTGCCAGGCAGCTTCGTCGCTTGCGGCGAAGGGAGTGCGATAGTCGATCTCGACCGGCAATTCCACCTGACCGCCGGGCCCGACGTGGAACTGCAAACGGGTATAAACTTCGCCGCCGCGCGCTAGGATCATCATGACGGCCCATTGGGCACGTCCAAAGACGCGCGCAAACGTCTCTTCATCGATATCACTGGGCTCGGCCGAGCGGCCGGGGTGAGTGTGAATCCAGATCCGCGCAAACTGTTCGGGACGACGCCCCAGATCAATCTGCTGATCAAAGAAGCTGGCGACCGCCAGATCGTTAAAGGCCACAGAGATTGGGGTGCAGCGCTGCGGCAGGAACGCCAGCTCTTGGACCAACAACAAGTCATCCGGAGCCGTAATCCCAAATCC
>CAMFLN010000592.1 GCA_945957305.1 uncultured Planctomycetaceae bacterium
CCCTTGGCGCTGTGCAAGGTCATGAGCACGACGGCATTGCGCGCCAATTGTGATTCCTTGTCATCGCTGTCATCACGTCCGGTCAGGGCCACATCCTCGATAAAACCGCCGACCGTCGGCTCCTTAGCGCGATCTGCATAAGAGGCCAGGGCGTTGATGACCTCGCCCACCGCGTTACGCCGCGAAGTCTGTTCGTTGGGATCTTTGTACTGCCGGACGATTTCGTCATCGTAAGCGATCTCGGCCAGCAATTGCTGCACGGCGTGGACCAGCTTGCCGCGCTTGGTGATTTCGGCATAACGTTCGATCAACGCGCGGAATTGCCCGATGGCCGTGATCGTGGCCGCCGGCAGCTCGGACATGTTGGGCACGTCTGGCAGTATTTCCCACAGCGGCTTGCCGGCCGTCACGGCGCGCGCCAGCAAATGTTCCACAGCCCGAGAGCCGATACCACGCGCCGGCGTGTTGATGATCCGCAACAGCGAGACCTCGTCGCGCGGCTGAGCCAGCAGCTTCAGATACGCCAGGACGTCGCGGACTTCCTTGCGGTCGTAAAACGACATGCCGCCAATCAACGTGTACGGGATCTTGGCGCGGCGCATCTCGGTTTCGAACGGCCGGGGCTGTTCATTCGTGCGGAACAGGATCGCCACGTCGCGCGGCTGAACCTCGCGGGTTTCGATCAGCTCGCTGATCTCTTCGATCACCCGCCGCGCTTCGACTGCTTCGTCCGGGAACTGCAGAATACGCGGTTCTTCTCCCTCGTCGCGAAAAGCCCGCAACACTTTGTCATGCCGATGGCTGTTGTAGGCAATCAACCGATTGGCCAGGTTCAGAATCGCCGCCGTGGAGCGGTAATTCTCTTCCAGCCGAATCACCTTGGCATCCGGCCAGTCACGGGCAAAGCGGAGGATATGCTCGACTTCCGCCCCGCGCCAGCCGTAAATCGATTGATCGTCGTCCCCCACTACGCACAGATTGCGATGCTCTTCGGCGAGCGCCTTCACGATGCGATATTGCGAACCATTAGTGTCCTGATACTCGTCGATCAGCAAATGATCGAAGCGTTGCGCCTCGGCCTGGCGGGCCGTGGCATGGTGGGTGAACAACTCCTCGGTGCACAGCAGCAGGTCATCGAAATCGACGGCGCCCGCGGTTTTCAAAGCGCGCTGATACCGGCGGTAGCCCATCGCCGCGAGGTGCTCTTTGTCCGTGGCCGCTTGAGAGACCGCCTGATCGGGCCGGATCGACGCGCATTTCCAGCGGCTAATGAAATTCAACAGGTCGCCCGGGCGCAGCAGGGCACCGGGGACTTTGATGTCGCGCAGGGCCCCACGTGCCAGACTTTCCTGGTCGCCACGGTCATAAATGGCAAATTGGGCCGGGTAGCCGAGCAACCGGGCGTGGCGGCGCAAGACGCGGACGCACAGCGAGTGAAAGGTCGAGATTTCCGGCTTTTCCGGCCGGCGCTTGCCGAGCAACTCGCCGGCGCGCTGTTGCATTTCGCCGGCGGCCTTGTTGGTAAATGTCACTCCCAGGATGCGCGCCGGGGGAGTGCCACGACGGATCAACTCGGCAATGCGATGCGTGACAACGCGCGTCTTGCCCGTGCCCGCTCCGGCGAGAACCAACAGTGGTCCGCGCAAGGTATGAACCGCCTGGTGTTGAGCGGGATTGAGCGGGGGCGCCATCCTAGCCTGCTATGATCCGTGATGCTGATGTGCGAGCCGCTTGCCGGCGCACGTGACTTCCCGATCCTACGACTGGTGTTACACCTTGGCAATCGGCTTTCTGGTGCCGGCGGCGCTGCCGCCCGCAGGGCTGCAGAATTGTGACGTAAGTAGCCGCTCTTGACGAACTTCCGCGATAGCTCCATACTCGCGGCTGATAATCTTTTGGGCAAAATTTGCCCTCTCTACCGCACGCATCGCAACGGAAGGTCGCAATGAAGACGGAGCGTCGTCACGAACTACAAACCAACGCTCTGGCAGACTGGCTGGGCGACCAAGTGGAGCGCCTGCGACCGTACACCCGTTTAGCTGTCGGTCTGCTGATCGCGATTTTGGTGGCGATCGGTCTGTACGGCTTCATGTCGACGCAGTCGGCCTCTCGCACCGAGCAAGGTTGGCAACGTTATTTCACAGCAATGGACGCGTTGCGTCAAAAAGGGGACGCCACGGACTTGACCCAAATCGCCGAGTCGGCCGAGTTCGCGCGGACGCCGCCCGGTTATTGGGCTCAGCTCAGCCTGGGCGACTTTCATCTGAGTGAAGGAATCAACCAGTTATTTTCGGATCGTGCTGCGGCCAGCAATTCGCTACGCGCGGCAGTGGATAACTATTCGCGTGTGACGGATCAGCGTCAGCAACCGTTGCTTGCCGAGCGAGCCATTTTAGGCGCAGCCCGCGCTTACGAGTCGTTGAACGAATTGGAGAAGGCCCGCGTGGCCTATGAAGCGCTGGCTGCCAAGGGCACGGGACCGTTTGCCACGGAAGCCCAGCAGAGGCTCCGCGATCTAGAGCAGGAGCCCACCAAACGCTTCTATGATTGGTTCTTTGCCGCGACGCCTCCCCGTCAGGGGCTGGGCGGGCCGGGCGTGCCCGGCGTGCGACCGAATTTCGACAGCCTGCCCACAGAATCGAGCTTCGATAAGGCAAGCACAGGCAGCTTACTGGCGACGCCGCCGAACAAAGATGCGGCAAAGGAGCCAGCAGCCGAGGGTAGCACCGAAAATACACCCGCCGCCGACAGCCCGGCCAGCGAAGCTCCGGACACGACGCCGCCAGCAGATGAAAAGCCCGCGGAATCGCAGCCGCCGCAAGGGTAATCCACGTCGCCGTGGTTAAAATGGCACGCGTGGCAGACCGCTGGTCGCCTCGGCTGCCTTCTCATCCTAGTTGCCGCGCACCCTGGTCAGTTGCTGTTTTGGCCACGGTAAGCGGGGCGACAATTGTGCGCATGATGCCGCTGGGGCGTTTGCGTCGTTTTTCTCGCGGCAGTTACCCGTAATGAATAACGCTGATGCGGAAAGCGAATCGCTGGAGCTCACTGCGCCGGAAGCTGCTGTGGGCATGCGCTTGGACGCGTTTCTGGCTCAGCAGTTGCCACGCTACAGCCGCGTGCATTTGCGCCGGCTGATCAATGCCAAGAGCGTGACGGTCGACGGACTGCGTGTAAAGGCCGCGCATAATTTGCGCGGCGGAGAGAGAATCTGCGTCGCACTCATCGATCCTCCCCGCGCGCTCCCCGTGCCGGAGGACATCCCGCTCGATATCTTGTACGAAGATCGCTGGCTGGCCGTGATCAACAAGCGCCCCGGCATGGTCGTTCATCCTGCTAAGGGGCACTGGTCAGGCACGCTCACGGCTGCCATGCAGTTTCATTTTGACACGTTGAGCGAAGTTGGCGGGCCGACGCGCCCCGGGGTTGTGCACCGCTTGGATCGCGACACCAGCGGTGTGATCGTCATTGCCAAAGATGATCAGGTGCACCGCGGTCTGGCCCTGCAATTCGAAAATCGCACGGTCGAAAAGCAGTATTTCGCCATCGTTGCCGGCCGGCCCGATCAC
>CAMFLN010000593.1 GCA_945957305.1 uncultured Planctomycetaceae bacterium
AAATGTGCGGTGACAGAAGCGGTTTCCTGATCTCGCAGCCGGGCCACGATGTGCTCGCCGCGCCCGATGACGGGCACGAGGTGATCCGGCAATTCCGGATCGATCAGCGACACGACATGCGTCGCGCGCCAACCGGTCCCTTCGTTCGCAGCGCCGTGCTTGATTTCCCCCTCTCCTGCAAGGGGAGAGGTTTCTGATCGTTCCTCGATGTCGCGATTAACTTCGGAAATGGCAATCTCGATACGCCCACCCGTTGCGCGGCCGGCGAGCGCGTCGAGTGCGTTTTCACAAACCGCGCGCAGTGCGACCTGTATTTGCGCCGCGTCGACATGAATCGGGGGCAGCTCCGTAGCGCAATCAACTTGAATTTCCACCCCGGCTGTCGACGCGCGGGGCCCGATTTCCGCAACGACCGTGTCGATCAGCTCGCTGACGTCGCACTCGGCCGGTTGCGGCGTGGGCGGGCGGGCGAAGAGCATCAGGTCGGCAATCATCTCGTGCACCCGGCGGGCTTGCGTGTTGATGATGGCCAGGTCGCGGCGCCGCTCAGGGTCTTGCTCGTGCCGCAGGAAAAGTTGCGCACGCCCCGAAATCACGGCCAGTGGATTATTGATTTCGTGCCCCGCGCCCGCGGCGAACTCGGCCAACGATGCGAGTTTTTCCGCTTCGAGCCGGTGGTCGTATTCCGTCGCCATTCGCTGGTGCTCCACCAGCCGCGCTGCCAAGGGAATAAACTGCTGAACGGCAAAGCCTGCGGGAACTAACCAGCGCTGTCGTGCTCGCTCAGGCAGACTTCCGGCGGGGTCACATTCGGCCGAACAGCGCGCGTCGCTCGCTGCCGAACCTGAATCTGCGGCGCTGGCCGCAGCGCTCAAACCAGCGGCCAGTCGAGCAGCGCAGCTCGTGAGCTCGGCGCTATCCAGCGCGCCAGGCCCGAGCAATTCGTCCGCCGCCAGTCCGACAATCGTAGCCAAATATCGCGGGTCGGCGAGAAAATCGTTGTCGCCGATCGTTGCGAGAGCCGTCCTCACGCACCGTCCGGCCAGGCTTGCTAAGCAGTCAGGTGTCCACGACGGATACGCGTCGACCGCTTGCAGAGGATCGCTCCCCTCGACGAAGAGGGTTGGATTCTCAGCGAGCCAATCTGCCAGCCATGCAACGCTGACGTCCGTTTTTTTCGAGCAACCCTGCGTAGCGAAGCGCCATGTGGTCCATAGCGCCAGCGATGGATCGAGCGCCAGGGCATCGGCCAGCGGCGCGCGGGAAGCGGTAGGCGCAAGCAAAAACGACAACAGGTCCCCCGCCGTCGGTTCTGCCAAGGGCAACCAACAGGGGCGGCTGTCGATCCGAATTGCGGATAATCGCGCGATCACGCGTGCACGTTCCTCGCGAGGGCGCGCAAACTACCAGGGCTCCCGCCCGAACAAGCTCGGCGGTTAAAGGCCAGTGGTTAATGGACGACTGCTCAACGCGACGCGTTAACACGCGCACATTCAGCCGGCGAATACCGCGATTAACCGGCCGAGAGCGTCTCGATATCCAGCAGCTGGCACATCCGCTCGATGAGTTGATCGACCTCGAACGGTTTATGGAGGAAGTCGTTGGCCCCCGCGGCGCGGAGATCTTCGATCTTGTCCTCTTCGACCATGCCCGAGATGCAAATGATCCGCACATCGTCCATGGTGCTGTCACCGCGGACACGTTGGCAGACTTCCTTGCCATTGATATCCGGCAGCATGACGTCCAGGACAATCAGGTCAGGGCGATATTCCTTGACCATCATGCCGGCGTCGAAGCCATTGTTGACGCTACGGACCTCGAAACGGCCATCCCGATTCAAGACGTCGGTGATCAATTCGACCAACTCTTCGTCGTCATCGACGATCAGAACCTTGCGTTTGCCGCTTTCCAACGCGTCGGTCGGAATGCCGTTATCACGCATGAACGAGAAGAGCTCGTTGCGCGGGATACGGCGGAAACGGCTGCCCGGAACTCGGAATCCCTTGAGTTGTCCCGAATCGAAACAGCGAATAATGGTTTGTTGGCTTACTTTGCAGATCTTGGCGGCTTCGCCAGTCGTAAAGACTGTCTTCATAAATGCTAACCATCCCTCTCCCTAGCCGATGGTAAGGCTAGTCTCAGCGGGACTCTCGACTCGTAGCAGATGGGAGACCCCCATCTGTAGGGCAAGAGTTCCTAGTCCTCCGTGTAACGCTAGTCGACAGCTAGCCCTTAGCACGCGGTGTTCGTAAATCCTTTACGTCCCAGACCTTCTGCATTCGACAACCTCATCCGGCCCTGCCGAGATTGCCGAATTTGCCATCTGGGCCAATTATAGCCATCTTCCGGGGCGAGTCAATATTAGTATTTTTGCCGCAAGCCTCAGGCAGATATCGTTTTACGACGTACTCCGCTCAAAACTGTCGCAGGATAAATCAGCAATAAATCCCCGGCCCGCGGATGCCCAAAAGGGGGGCGCGAGGTGCAATTCTGGGCGCGGGGGCTGAGACCCGCCCCCTGTGTTCACCCTAGCGCCGACCTTCGAGGTGGATCATCACCAAGGCGAGGTCGGCGGGCGTGATGCCGCTGATGCGGCTCGCCTGGGCCAGGCTGGTCGGCCGAATGCGGCTTAGCTTCTCGCGCGCCTCGGACCGCAATTGGAGAATCTGGGCGTAATTGAAGCTGTCGGGAATCCGCTTCTCGCTCAGTCGTTGCTGCCTTTGAATATCCACTTCCTGGCGAGCCAGGTAACCGGCGTACTTCACGTCGCAGGTCACCTGGTAGGCGGCCGGCAACGAAACTTGCGCTAGCTCAGGCAGGCGCGCCACGACGTCTTGCCAAGTGCCCTCGGTGCGCCGCAACACCTTAGCCAGCGGCTCTCGCTCCGACAGCGTCGACGACAGCAGCTCAGTCGCCCATTCGATTTCCGCCCGCTTGCGTTCGAACTGCTGCCAGCGTGCGGCATCGACCAATCCCAACTCCCACGCTAGCGGCGTCAGCCTGCGGTCGGCGTTGTCATGTCGCAGCAGCAACCGATACTCGGCACGGCTGGTGAACATACGATACGGCTCGTCGACGCCGCGCGTCACCAGGTCGTCGATCAACACGCCGATATAGGCTTGCTCGCGTCCGATCACCAGCGGCGGCGCGCCGCGCAATGCCAAGGCCGCATTGGCCCCGGCCACCAGTCCCTGCGCGGCCGCTTCTTCATAACCGGTCGTGCCATTGATCTGGCCGGCGAAGTACAGCCCGGCAATGCCCTTGGTTTCGAGCGTCGGTCGCAGTTGCTCGGGCGGGGCAAAGTCATATTCCACGGCATAACCGTAGCGCATGATCTCGGCGCGTTCCAGCCCCGGAATATAGCGGAACATTTCGTCTTGCACGTCGCGCGGCAGGCTGGTCGAAACGCCGTTGACGTACACCTCGCGGGTATGCCGCCCCTCGGGCTCGAGGAACAACTGATGCTGCGTCTTGTCGGCAAAGCGAACGATCTTGTCCTCGATCGAAGGACAATAGCGCGGCCCGCTCGAACGAATTTGCCCGGTGTACATTGGCGCGCGGTGCAGATT
>CAMFLN010000594.1 GCA_945957305.1 uncultured Planctomycetaceae bacterium
GCAGTTACTCGCCTGGGTGGATGATGGCAGCCCGCGCGGTGAAGACGACGATTTGCCTGAAAGCGTGAAGTTCGCGCCTGGCTGGCAGATGGGAGAGCCCGATGAAATTATCTACATGCGTGCAGCTCCGTTCGAAGTCGCCCCGCAAGGCGTCGTGGATTACCAGTACTTCACCGTTGATCCAGGTTGGACGACCGATCGCTGGATCCAAGCAACGGAAGTGCGGCCCGGCAACCGGGCCGTGGTACACCACGCACGCGTGTACGTTGAGCCGCAACGAGTGACCGATCCCTTCCCTCGCGACGGCATTGGCTGGTATAGCCCGGGGCTGACGCCGACCGTTTTCCCCCCGGAAACGGCGATGTACGTCCCGGCACATGCCAAGATCGAGTTTCAGATCCACTACACGCCCATTGGAACGGCACAAGAAGACCGCACGATGATCGGCATTCGTTTCGCGGATCCACGTACGATCAAGAAGATGGTTCATAGCCCGACGATCGACTATCGGGATTTCCATATCCCGGCCGGCGACTCGAACCATATGGTTTACGCGTACCACGATTTTTCGCGCGACACGTACGTGTTAAGTCTGTTGCCGCATATGCACACGCGCGGCAAGGATTTTCTCTTCGAGGCCGTGTATCCCGATGGCCGGCATGAAATCCTGTTGCACGTGCCGCGGTATGACTTCAACTGGCAGCTGTCGTACACACTGGCCGAGCCCAAACTGCTGCCCAAGGGATCGAAGTTGTATTGCCTCGGTCATTACGACAACTCGGCCGACAATCCCGCGAATCCTGATCCGACCAAGGTTGTCACCTGGGGCCAGCAGAGTTGGGACGAGATGCTGGAAGGGATCTACACCGCGATCGAGGCCGGGCCCGATGCCAGTTGCGCGGCACTCGTGGCATTGTCATTGACCGAGTCGGACCAGACGCCGCCTGAGTCGCCGCCGGCGGCGGACGCGACGAAATCCGCAAGTCCCAATTAACACAGGTCAACACTAGCGTGGTGCGCCGGTGTTATTTCTGGCTCGCGCCGTCGGTTTTCGTTTCGGAAACTGTCGACGCAGGGCTCTGCAGGAAGTGATCTGCCACCAGCGAACTCCAGGCCAAACCCCAAGTGGGAAAATCGCTGTCGGCATCGCGCGGCGACTGATTTGCCGGCACGCTGGGGTCGTGCGCGGTATTGGGCCGCTGGGTCGATTCTTCGGCGGCGGGCGGTGTCTCGGATTTTGACGCCAGCAGTGCTGCGGCGATCGCGCGAATCGCCAGGCTTCGTTCATCTTCGTCGGGTTCTATTGTTGCGGCGATCGTACGGAGTGCTTGAGAGAGGGCCGCCTGCGAGGCTTCAGCGGGGTTCGCCCTGGCGTCCGCCATCGCTACGAGCAATGTGCCGCTGAGGGCATGAGGATTTGCCGCCGCGGCGCGACGAGCGATCGACTGCACACGTCCGGCGTCGACGATGACCCTTGGGTCGGCGAGCAGCGTCAGGGTCAGATCCAACAGCAGCTGAGGATCGGTCGACGTTTCATAGCGGCTGAGTAATTCGGCGCAGCTGGCGCGGTACGAGATCGGGTCTCCGGCGGCAGTTTGTGCCAGCGCCGCGCGGAATAGCGGACGCCAGGCAAAGCCTGACAGCACCGCGGCC
Source organism: uncultured Planctomycetaceae bacterium (assembly GCA_945957305.1). GTDB lineage: Bacteria > Planctomycetota > Planctomycetia > Pirellulales > JACPPG01 > JACPPG01. Next base: position 1,654 of record CAMFLN010000594.1, read on the forward strand.
CGGGCGTAAGCCGCCGCACTTGCGTTCCAGTCCCCCTGCAGGGCCAGGCAATCGGCGAGCCCGGCCAGTTCGTTGGCCTGATTCGAACGAAGGACGTTATCGTCCGGCGCATCGATTGCCAGCTGCTCCTCAACCGTCACGGCGGCCTGGAAAAAGATTGCCGCCGCGCGGAAGTCCCCCTGTTCGTACTCTGCGTTGGCAAGGTCGTGGCAACTGGCGGCAACTTCGAGCGTCGTGGCACGTTGCTGCGGATCTTCTTCGTGCAACTTGACGCGAATCCGCAGCGCCTTTCGGTGGGTGGCGGTCGCTACGGCCGTTTGCCCGGCGCTCAATTGCGCGGCGCCGAGGTTTGCGTAACCCCATGCCAGCTGCCGTTGATAATCGACGTTTTCAGGGTACTCGGCGAGCAATTGCTCGCGCAGAGCCACAGCCTGAGCGAGCCTATCGACCGCCTCTACGGCTTGTCGATTCATGAGCAGCGCCACACCCAGATTCGCCTGGTCCCAGGCGAGCCATGTCCGCCGCTCGGGAGTGGGATCTTGTTCGACCAACGAGTAATGCAGTGCAGCCGCTTCCTGGCAAAGCTTAATCGAGTCGTCGAGGTGCCCCAAATCTCGCTCGATAATGGCCAGGTCGACGTAATTGGCGGCAAGGTTGTGTCGAAGTGCCACATCCACCGGCTCTCGATCGGCAAGCCATTTACGGAGTTCAATTGCCCGGCGATGCATGTCGACGGCTTCTGCGGCTCGGCCGGCGCGTTGGAAATTAAGAGCCAGGTTGGCGTAGCACGCAGCCAGACCGACGCGATAAGACGCCACATCGGAATGTTCCTTTACCAATCGCTCGCGCAATTGCCGCGCTTCTTGCAGCGAGCGATCGGCGTCCATGAACTTCTTGGAGTCGCTCAAGGCCAGTCCCAGATCCATGTGACTGGCGGCCACGGCGTCAAGATATTGGCTGGCCTGCGGGTGTCGGCGTGCTTGCTGCTCCCTGGCAGCAAGCGCCTGCCGGAATAATTTCAGCGCTTCGTCAACCTTTCCCGATTTTTTGAGTTCAAACGCCTGACGCGTTTCCTCGGCGCCGGCGCCGTCGGCCGCTGTTGCCGCCGCTGCGCCGGGAGCGGGCTCTGGCGAAGTCCCTGAACCGCAGCCCGTGCAGATTACGGCCAGCAGAAGGGCTGTAAGAATGCATTGCTGCCACCGTGAGCCGAAGCGACCGCATTTGCTGTTTGGTCTCACAGATTGGCACATCAGTTCTTAACGGCGTGCTAGGTGTGCCGCCGCGCGTGACACGGCAGAAGAAGCCCCATCTTCATCTTACGCCCGATTCGGCCTTGATAGCAGGCGTCTCACCAAGAAGTGAGCCAACGCCACGAGTTGCGCGTGCGGGAGGGCGTCAGATGCCCATCTGCTTGGCAATGATGTCGTACATGACCTCGGTCGTGCCGCCGCCGATCCGATCGAGGCGTATGTCCCGATAGGCACGTTCGACGGTCGAGTCGAAGTATCCGTAGCCGCCATGCAATTGCAGGCAGTCATCAACGATTCGGCACGCAGCTTCCGAAGCAAACGCCTTGGCCATGGCGACTTCTTTAATGCTGGGCAGTCCGTGTACGACACGCCAGGCACAGTAATAGGTCAATTGACGCGCCGCTTCGAGTTCCATGGCGCTTTTTGCCAGGCGCTGCTTGGTGACTTGCATATCGGCGAGTCTGCCCGCGCCGTAGGGACGGTGCTGTGTCCAGCCGATGGTCTCTTCCAGCGCCAGCTCCGCCAGCCCGATGCATCCGGCGGCGATCACCAGGCGTTCGTTCTCAAAACCTTGCATGATCTGGTAGAAGCCCTGGTTCTCGGCGCCCAGCAATGCCTCGGACGGTAGGCGGCAATTGTCGAATTTCAGGCGACCGGTGTCCGAG
>CAMFLN010000595.1 GCA_945957305.1 uncultured Planctomycetaceae bacterium
ATGCCAAACAGGATGACCGGATCGACCCGAATGGCTCCGCCTCGGTAGTCAAGCACTGTGAGCCGATCGGGATGGAAGACACCTTGAAATGTCGGAGCTTGGCCAAAGCCGTGGCGAACGGCAATTTGATGCGGTCCTGGCGTTACACGGATCTCAACGTCAACGGCGCCAGCAATGCGACCGTCTATCAGGACCTCAGGAGGGGCACCGTACCGTGTACTGGCCCCCTCCATCCATTCCACCAAGAGCGCGCTATGGCTGGCCTCAAATGTGTTCGGATCCATTGAGATTGATATGTTCCAAGATGCCTGGCGTGCCACCTGTGCAAATACGTCTTCGTACAGCTACAGGCGGATGCCGGGCCTGCGGGTGGGACTGCTATTCGCCGCTAAACCGCACCCTAAGCATGTCGCGATCGTCGCGTCAACAAACCAAGGGCCCCGAGCACCATCAGGAGAAGCGTCGAGGGCTCGGGCACAGCAGTCGCCGCACTGCCGCTGCCGCCCGCCGCGCTCAGCCAGTTGCTGGCTACTATGGCGAAATCCTGGCCGTTGACGATGCCGTCGAAGTTGAGATCTGCGAGGTTCGCCCCGGTGCTCAGCCAGTTGCTCGCCGTTAACGCGATGTCTTGTCCGTTCACGATGCCATCCAGGTTCGCATCGCCATCGAGGGCAGTGGCGACCATTTCTACCCGCGCCGTGCCGCTTGCGGTAAACGTCAAGGCAGTCTCCACGTCGAGTGGGTTAACCGTCGTGCCTAAGGTACCGCGATCGACACCGGAGACGGTGAAATGATTTACTCCACCGGGAACCGTGTCGAGAAAGTTGAAGTCCTGTCCAGCGATCAGCGGCACCGTCAAACCGTTATACGAAAGCACGAAATGGTCCGCGCCGCTGGCGAGCGCCGTGGGAATCTGGAAATGCGAGAATAAGGGGCCGGTCGTGGTGTAGGCGAGCGCCACGTGCTGCGGCATGGTAACGTTCGGAGCCGTAATGACCGAGTCGACAGAGGCAACCGTGTGCCAGGGGGTCGTGGTCCCTATGCCTTGCAAGCCCGCCGGCAGGTCGGCCAGGTATGAACCGGTTACGTCGTTGGGAGGATCTACGGGGCCAGTAATAATTGGAGGATAGGAATGGGCTCCATGGGGCAGCGGTGTCGCCGTCGGCGCGGATGACCCGGGGACGCCGTTTAATCCCCAATAAACCGTTGCAGACTCCTTGAAGTCACCACCTCCATAACTCCAACCTTCCGGTTCTCGCTTTATAAGTAGCACTGCGTTCGCGTCGGCATAGGTTCCACCCATTACTCCGTTTTTTGTGCCGAAAATGTTTATTTGCCCGCCCGGACCGAAAACGTATCCATGGAAGTTCTCCGTCGTCCAAATCATGTAATATTGCCCATAAATCGGTACGACCGCTTCGGCGCCAGCATTTGCGTCGGCATTCCCCCAGTAATCTGTTGGGTAAACCGAGAAGCCCTCAGCGGTGCCTTCCATCTCTATGTTTAGCATGCCTGATGTGCCGCCGTGATAGATCGCAGAGGTGCTGTCGACACCGACAACCGCGCCGGCGCTATGCCCCGGCACGCCAAATTCGGTGACTCGACTCGTTTTCGATGAGAATGACGGGCCTGATGAACCTGTCACATCCCCATATTTGTACCCTGAAGGGTAGGACGGGCTCCAAATCTTTGTCATTGGATCTGCCCAGGTGATGGGATGTAGGTACGCACCCACGGGATGCACGACCACTAAGCACTGCCAGGCGATCGAAAACGCGCAGATCGTGGGAAATGCCACCCGGGGCCAACTCGAACCGGCTGACATCAATGCGAGCGCCGCACTTCGCGGCAATGCTAGCCGCTGCGCGATTCGGCGGGCGATGAAACGGACGTAAGGTGTCGCGCGGTTTTCACTTTCGGTCATGTTGCATTCAGCTCCCACGAAGAAGACTCTGCGCGCGCCGCGGACTTCCTGAGGCGACGCCGGCGTGGCAGCAAATTGCGGCCCTTGGCATCTAGTCCCTTAGGCGCCAAGGCCGCAGAGAATATCCCTCGAAATCCTAAAAACTTCGTGTTGCCACCGCTGAAGTCGATATGTGCTATTTCGCCCATAATTGATTCGATTCCCTTTTTCTTGACCCCAGGGCCCGCGAAGTGCAAACTCATAATCTGTCAGGAGATGCATTAGGGCGCGCGGAGGTTGCCTCGGCGCGGAGCATCGTGGCAGGACAAATCTCGTGAATCGCCCGTGTCCCTTTTTCTGGGACTTCGGCACCTAAAGGGTATGGGAATGGCAGAGTCGCGCTCCGAAGGCGAAGCGGGATCTGCATCGATCGACGGCACCATCGATGCAAACACTCTTCGGGTCGCTGCTATGCTCGATGCCGCGCGCGCCGGTTGCGATCATTCCTTCGATCAGCTGGCCGAACAGTGTCGGGCGTACCTGCTCCACATGGCAAATCGTGAGTTGGGTGAAGATCTGCGGGCGAAGGTTGGCGCGTCGGACCTGGTGCAAGAGACCTTGCTTGAAGCGCGGCAGAAAATCGATCGGTTTCGCGGCCACAGCGAGAAAGAACTGACCGCCTGGATGCGGCAAATTCTGTTGCACAAGCTAGCGCGCACGGGCCGTTATTGGCGCGCGACGGCCAAGCGTGACATCGCCCGGGAGGTGGCACTGGATGAATACGATGCCCATGAAGCAGTCGCCGCGAACTTGCCGGACAATCGGCCGTCGCCGAGCAAACAGCTCATCGCCAGCGAACGAGTGACCGTATTGCGTCGAGCAATCGAGCGATTGGTGCCGGCGCATCGGCAGGTGATTTTGTTGCGCGTGGTGGAAAACCGCAGTTTCGAGGAAATCAGCGTCTTGATGCAACGATCAGAGCCAGCCGCCTGCAAGTTATGGCTGCGGGCGATCAATGCGTTGCGTAAAGAACTGGCGGCGGCGAATGACTCTCGATGAACACACACTCGACGCTGATCCAGATGAGCCTTCTCCGCTTGCTGCCGATGCCGACATTTCGCCAGACGGTGAACTTGATTCACTGATTTTCGCGATCGACGCGGAGCTCATGTCCGGTTCGACATCGAGAGTTCCCCAAGACACGTCGTTTCCACCGGAACAGGCTGACTCGATCCGGGAAGTTACAGCTTGTTTGGTGTTATTGCATTCTGCCGCGCGTGCCGGTCACCTCGACGATTTGGCTGATGTCGCACGCAACGCCCCGCCCTCTGCAGCCGACAGCTTTCCATTTCAACAGGTCGGCCCCTTTCATGTCGTGCGCGAGCTGGGACGTGGCGGGTACGGTGTGGTCTTACTCGCTGTGGACACTCGCCTGGGGCGTCGGGTCGCGATCAAGGTGCCCCGGCCTGAAGTCTTGGTGACCGCGGAATTGCGTCGCCGATTTCTGCGCGAAGCCGAAGCGGCCGGCTCACTGCAGCATCCCAATTTGGTCGCCGTATTCGAGGCGGGCGAGGCCGGCCCGTTGTGTTATCTGGCGACCGAGTATTGTGCTGGACCGACGCTTGCGGAATGGTTGCGTCAATTCGGCGGCACCATCGCAC
>CAMFLN010000596.1 GCA_945957305.1 uncultured Planctomycetaceae bacterium
GCTTCACGGCTTCCGCCAAATTGGCCGCGCGATGCTCGACCAGCCACGGTTCGAACATCAAACCCCGGTCGGCGAACCACTCGTTGTCCGCCGTCACAGGCGTCAGCGTTACTGTCCGCTTATCTGCCAAAGTGAGTTCCACCTCGGTATCGTCTGCTGCGCTCTGCAGCTGTGTCACGAAGAGGAGCCAGTTCGGCTTATCAGGCCCGAATTCGATGGAAAACTTCTTCAGATCAATGACTTCATCGTTTCCGAGATCGATTTTAGCCTCGGGCAAGGTTGCCTTCACCACCTCGTCCCCCGGCTTGATGCCCGCCTTGGCGGCGGGGCCATCAGCAGTGACGCTCGCCACACGCGCGGGCAATTCGAATGCCGCCCCCAGGACTCCGACCACGAGCGGTTCGCGATCCGTGAGCGGCAAATCCGTAGCATAGGGTTCGCGGAGCGTGACTTTGAGGTCACTTTCCTCGTTGTCGCGTCGCACCTTACAAGTCACTTCTTGGCCGGCGCGGGGCAGCAGGCGATCGTTCAGCGTCTCGGGGTCTCCGACGGGCGCCCCATCGATCGCCAGCAATTGATCTCCCTTTTTCCAGCCGGCTTTCTCAGCAGGCGATCCTTGCTGAACGGCCGTGGTTGGTCCCAGTTCCATCACCAGGCCCAAACGTTTCAAGGGCCGGCCGGGCAGGTCGATGGGCAGCTGTTCGGTCTCGCCCGATGCCAACTTGCGTATTACCGTCACGCTGGTCGGTCCCACATTGCGGGCCAATTGGCGCTGAATGTCCGCGTTGGTTTTGACGTCGACACCAGCCACGGCTGCGACCACATCGCCGGGCTGAAAAGGTCCCTTCTTGCCCAGCGGAGCCACGGGCAAAACGGGGGGCTTGGCCAGCGTCGTGGTGCTGGCGCTGATGATACCAATGCGCGGCGCCAGGCCGGTCATGTCCGGAAAGATCGTAAACGGCAGCGGCTCTTCGACCCCTGCGCGGCGGACGATGAATTTGACACCGTCCTGCAAATTGCTGCCCAGCGCCACGCGACTCTGCAAATCTTTAAAGCGCGGATTCTCGATGTCTCCGATACGGATGATCTCATCCCCCGGGCGCAGGCCTGCTACCCAGGCCGGGTCGCCGGGCAAAAGCTTGCCGACGACGCACGGCGCCTCGTTGATGCCGCGCTGAAAGGCAAGCACTGCCACGGCAAACGCGAAGATGACGTTCATGATTACGCCGGCCGAGATGATCGCCATGCGTTGTGGAACGCTCTTGGCCAGATAGCTGCGCGGATCAAAAATGTTTGTTTGTGCCCCGACAATGCCTTCGGGCACGGTGTCACCGTGCGCCGCCTCGCTGGCGAGCCTGGCACGTTCGAATTCCTCGGCCGCCTTAGCTGGATTGTCTTCCTGCCCGAGCATCTTCACATACCCGCCGAGCGGCAGGATGCCGATGCCGTATTCGGTTTCACCCCAGCGAAACTTGGCCAGCTTGAGACCGAAAATGTCGAAGCCGAGATAAAACTTTTCGCACTTTACGCCACATGCCTTGGCGACCAGAAAGTGCCCGAGTTCGTGCACGAAAATGACCATCCCCAAGCCGAGCGCCACCTGGGCGATGATTCCCCAGTTGTGCCAATCGGTGAGCCAGTGGGCGGCGAACAAGCTTGATGCCATCAAGTACATACCCAACGTGCTATCTCCTCACGCGCCCAGCAGTCGGCGCGAATCAATTCGTCAAGTGTAGGATGCGGATCGAAATTATGGTTTTGCAACACACCGCGACAGGCGGGCACGATTTCGGCAAAGGGCAATTCGCCGCGTAAGAACCCTCCCACCGCGGCTTCATTGGCGGCATTGAGTACCGCGCCTGTCGTCCCGCCGGTACGGGCCGCTTCACGCCCCAACTCCAAAGCCGGAAAGCGCTCTAGGTCGGGAGGCTCGAAGTGCAGAGCCCAACACTCCGTCCAATTGATCCGCGGCGAGATCCCCACGGTTCGCCCCGGATAGCTGAGCGCGTATTGAATCGGCAGCTTCATGTCGGGCGGGCTGAGTTGCGCCATCACCGAGCCATCGACATATTCGACGAAGGAATGGACGATCGACTGCGGATGAATCACCACGTCGATCCGATCGACGTCGATATCGAATAACCAGCGGGCCTCGATAATCTCCAGCGCCTTGTTCATCATCGTGGCCGAGTCGACCGTGATCTTCGGCCCCATGTTCCATGTGGGATGGGCCAATGCGTCATCCACGGTGACATGAGCCATCTGTTCGCGCGTGTATTTTCGAAACGGACCGCCACTGGCGGTCAACACGATGCGACGCACCTCGTGAGCGTGTCCGGCCTGCAGGGCCTGGAACACCGCGCTGTGTTCGCTATCGACCGGCAGGATCTTTGCGCCTCGCCGAGCCGCTAGTTCCATGACGAGCGGGCCGGCCATCACCAAAGTTTCTTTGTTCGCCAGCGCCACGGTCTTGCCCGCCTCGAGCGCGGCCCACGTACTGCGCAACCCGGCGCTACCGACGATGGCCGCCAGCACGACGTCGACATCGTCTCGCGCCGCCGCGCTCTCCAGGGCGCTGGGCCCTGCGAGCAACTCCGTTCCGGCGGGCAGACGGCTCCAATCTTGTCGCCGGGCCGCTTGCGGGTCGGTCGCCACGATCCAGGCCGGCCGAACGTCGTTGGCTTGCTCCACCAGCATCTCAGTCCGGGCGTGCGCCGATAGTCCTACGGCGCGTAACTGTCCACCTGCTGCGCCGATCACGGCCAGCGTGCTTTGACCGATGCTGCCCGTCGAGCCAAGTACCGCGACGTTCTTTACTGTTTCGCTCATGCGTGGCTCGGTGGCCGTATATTCCGTTTACGCAGCATGTCACCGTTTTGATCCAGCGCCGTCGGATTCGCGGGCGGCACTCATTCACGGCACGCCTGCGGCCACCCCAGCGCACGGGCGGTCAGACAACGGTGTGCCTGGGCCGAGTCGGGAACGCGACTGGTGCCGGTTTGCGTCGTTGCGCCCCCCAGTCCCACCTACGCGGCTGTCTATCTGGCTATCATAGCGGTCTTGGCAGCCCGAGAACGACGGTAGCGATCGTCGGGGCTGGCCGGCCCACAACAGCCCTGGTCGGGCGAAAGCGAGCAGAGGCCTGAAATCGCAATAATCGCCTTGCCGCCTTGGGTTTGCCGCAAGTCCGCCCGCATTCTAAGAGTCCCTTGCAGGAGGAACAACCCTGATCCCACGGTTGTAACGCTTGCAGCGCAGCTTGCCTGGCATACGCCAGATTCCACGGTCGTTGTTTATTCGCGAGAGACAACCTAGGATAAGATTTGATATGTCTTCCGACCGGATTCTGCTCGGCCTCCCCTCCTCTGCCAGGGCTTTGTGGCGCGTCGCTGATCTTTCGCGCCGGCAACCAGTTTTTCTCACCGTCCGAGAGCGGCTTTTCTAGGGATTGAGGATTCTGCGCAACTATGGAACCACGCAACGAACAGGGCCGGAAGCCGGCCGATAAGAAGTCTCCGAACGTTGGCAACAACGTCATTTGGTACCTGCTGGCCCTGGG
>CAMFLN010000597.1 GCA_945957305.1 uncultured Planctomycetaceae bacterium
CAGGATCAAACTGACATCATTAAGCCGAATCCCACGTAAGATGGGCTGGCCAAGGCCCCCGGCGCCGATGATCGCTCCTAAAGTTGCAAAGCCCACGTTTTGTACGCCTGCGGTGCGAATGCCAGACAAGATAACGGGCAGCGCCATCGGTAATTCAATTTCCGCCAACTTGGCCGCCGGGCTCAGTCCGAGCACAGTTGCCGACTCGATGGCCCCGCGCGGGATCCCGTCCAATCCGGTGAGCGTGCTTCTGACAATCGGGAATAAACAGTAGCACAACAGCGCGACGACGGCCGTTACTGAATTTTCGCCAATGCTCGGGTAGCCAAGCGCTCCGATCAACGGCATCAATAGGACCAGCAGCGCCAAGGAGGGGACCGTTTGCAGAAGTCCGACAACTGCCAGGATCACACGGCCCATGCGTCGAAACCTCTGGCAAAAAATGCCTAGCCCTATGCCACCCACAATCGCGGGCAGAAATGAGCGCCGTACGAGGTCGATGTGCTCAGCCAGGTGTCGCAAGATGATTCTACTTAGCGAATCGTCTGGCTGTTTCGACTGCACGCCGAACTTGGTGCGCAGGAAGTCGGCCGCTACTTGAGACTCGGACTTCTCGCCCGACTCGACTTCATCATTTAGTTCGCGCATCTGTTGTGCGGAGATGCTTTCCTCCAGCCGGTTGATGCAGGTGAGAAATTGCGGATGCGCGCTGGCCGTATCTAATCGATACAGCCATACGGCGTTGTAGCGAGGAAAGAACTCTCGATCGTCTTCGAGCAGTAACAGATCGTTGCGATGGACCATGGCATCAGTGGAATAAACATCCGTAACATCGATCTCGCCTGCCAAGAGCTGCGGGTAAGCGATATCATGATCGACCCCGACCACATTCCGCTGTTGCAGCTGGTAATGCCGGGAAAGCTCGCGCCACCCATCGCCGCGATCCAAGAACTCGTGAGTCAACGCGAAACGCAGCTCGGGCAAACGCTGCAGATCAGAAATCTTCTTGATTCCCAACTTGGCGGCGCGAGTTTTCGTCAGGGCGAGAGCATAAGTGTTGCTGAAGCCCAAGGATTGGGACATTCCTATTCCGCGCGATCGCAGCTCACTCCGCATTGCTGCTTCATCGGGAACTGATTGGTGAGCGAGTATCTCTTGCACAATCGTGCCGGTGTACTCCGGATAAGCGTCGATTTCACCCGACGCGAGAGCTTGAAACACGATCCGTGTCCCGCCAAATTCGCGATAATGAGCAGCGTTGAGGCCAGCGTCTATCGCCAACAAGCGCAAGGCCTCTCCCAAGATCACCGACTCGGTAAATTTCTTCGAGCCGATACGCACCGCCGCCTGTCTGTGTGGCAAAGGAGAGATTCCGGCTGCCAGCAGCGCGAGCCCCAGTGCCCCCCATTTCAGGATTGCGTTGTTCATTGTCTGGCGACTATTTGCGAGTTGACAAAATCGCGCACAAACTCACTGGCTGGCTCGTTCATGATGCTGGAGAACGAACCTTGCTGGACAATCCGCCCGTTTTGCAAGACACATACCCGATCCGCAAACCAACTCGCTTCCACCAGGTCGTGGGTCACAAGTAACACCGTCGCACGCGTGCGCTCAAACACAATTTTCAAGTCACGCTGCAGATCAGCACGAATCAGCGGATCGAGCGCTCCGAGTGCCTCGTCGAGCAGCAACAGCCGCGGGCCGAGGAACAAGGCGCGCATCAAGCTAACGCGTTGACGCTGTCCACCCGAGAGTTCGACCGGATATCGCTGCAGGGCGTCTGGTGGAAATTGAGTCATTTCTACCAACTCGGCCAGGCGATCATTCCGTCGTCCGCGCGGCCACTTCAGATGCCGCGCCATGAGGGTTACGTTGTCCGCCGCGGTCAGGTGCGGAAACAGACCCCCCTCTTGAATCACGTAGCCGAGGCGACTTCTCACCTCGGGTAAAGTTCGCTCGGTCAGCGCCAAGCCATCGATGACGATCTTGCCCGTCGTCGTCTGCACCAAGCCCGCGACCATCCTTAAAATCGTCGTCTTGCCACAGCCGCTGGGGCCGAGCAGCACCAGCACCTCACCAGTTTCCACGGTCAAATCAAACGGGGGCACAACGGTCGCGCCGCCGTAGGTCTTTGATACTTGGGAGAATTGCAGCATTCTTGTGCCTTTTCGCCGCCGAAATCGCCATCGATGCGATCGCGGTCAAAAGAGCCTGCCTGCGGCCAAGCCCGATTGCGATGATTGGCGCCTCACTCGCCATCATAGGCAATTCGCGCAGTGATGGTATCGATCAAACCGGGGCCGCCCCACTGATTTTGGACCGCTTTGCTGAGCACATGGCGAGTCTAAATCAGAAGCTGCGTGGGCGCTGAGCGACCAGTGTCGTAGACAGTTAATTCAAAGCCGGCACAAACGGCAGACTGACACCTCGTTTTGGCATCGGAATTGCCGTGGCTGGTCTTTTTGTCCCATGGTTAAGGCGTAGTTCGTTTGCTACGTTTCACTAGGCTCACAATACAGGCACTGGCAAACCATCAAACGCCAGGTGGACGGTAATGTCCGGTCTTCCTTCGACATTTCAAGTAGTACGGTCGCTGACTCAGCAGTTGGCCGCAGGGTTGTCCGCCGAAGATCAGATGGTCCAATCTTGTGCCGAGGCCAGCCCTGTCAAATGGCATCTAGCCCACACGACCTGGTTTTTTGAAACCTTCGTGTTACGGGAGTTCCTGCCTGGGTACAAACCGTTTCGCGAGGAATTTCGCTGGCTGTTCAACAGCTACTACAACGCGCTGGGCGAGGCGATTCCGGCGAAACAATTGCGTGCGTCGTTCTCCCGCCCGTCGCTTGAAGACGTCATGGCTTATCGCAGGTACGTCGACCAGGAGGTGGAACGAATGCTGTCGCGCGGCACGGTGGGTGAAGCTGCACGACTCGTCACTTTGGGAGTGCATCACGAGCAGCAGCATCAAGAACTCATGCTGACAGACATAAAGCACGCGTTCTATTCGAATCCCCTGCAACCCGCCTTTGCGACCGGTTTTCTTTCACGAGAAGCAGACGCACCGGCAACGAAATTCGAGTGGCAATCGTACCCCGGAGGCCTGATCGAGACAGGCCGCGAACTCCCGGCGGAAAGCTCTACAGATTTCTGCTTCGACAACGAAACGCCGCGTCACAAGGTCTACCTGCAGCCGTTTCAGATCGCTCATCGGGAAGTCACCTGCGGCGAATACCTCGAGTTCATGTCAGACGACGCCTACATGCGTCCGGAGTTCTGGCTCTCTGCAGGTTGGGACGCCGTCTGCGCAGGCTCCTGGCAGTCACCTCTCTACTGGCAGCGTGACGCAAGTAGCGAGACGGGCTGGCGAGTTTTTACGCTGCGCGGCTGGACTGACTTGTCTGCGTTACTTGCTACGCCCGTCTGTCATGTCAGTTTTTTCGAAGCCGACGCCTTTGCGCGCTGGCGAGGTTGCCGGCTGCCGACCGAAGCGGAGTGGGAACATGTGGCGAGCCAATCGCGCGTCAATGGAAACCTGCTTGAGCAAGGTCGACTCCATCC
>CAMFLN010000598.1 GCA_945957305.1 uncultured Planctomycetaceae bacterium
CCCCAGGATTGGCGTCGGACGCCCGGACAGGTCCACGAAGGAATGTGAATAATCGATGCCCAGGTGCCGGTAAATCGTCGCCAGCAAATCTTGCGGAGTGAGGGGCCGATCGGCCGGATATTCCCCCTTCGAGTTCGTAGCGCCCACGACCTGCCCCATTCGTAATCCGCCTCCCGACACGAGCGCGGCTTGGGCGCCGGGCCAATGATCGCGCCCGATCAACCCGCTGTGCTGCACGAGCCGGGGCGTGCGCCCAAATTCGCCGCAAGCGACGACCAGCACGTCGTCAGACAAACCGCGGTCATAGATATCTTCGATCAAGCTCGCCACGGCCTGATCCATAAACGGCGCACGATAGCGCATGGCGTCGGCCATGTCCCAGCGCGTCTGTGCGTTGATATGGTCGTCCCAACTGAGTACCGGTCGCTCAGCGTCGGGGCCAAGGCGTCGATGGTGATCACTGCCACCCCGGCCTCGGCCAGCCTTCGCGCGAGCAGACAGCTTTGCCCCCACAGATGGCGGCCGTAGCGATCGCGTGTAGCGTCGTCCTCGCGACTGATATCAAAGGCGGTCGCCACCGTCGGATTGACGAGCATGGTGAGTGCTTGTGCGCGGAATTGCTCGACGCCGTCGAGCGAGCCTCCTAGATCGAGATCGCGTCGTAAACGATCAAATTGGGGAAGCAAGCCTCGCCGCTGGGCAAGCCGGTTCGCGTCGACACCCGCCGCCAAAGAGAGATTCGGTGGCTTGTAATCCTTGTTCGACGGATCGCCAGCCGCGATCGCCGAATGCGCCAGGCTGAGATAAACCGGCCTTGTCATGAATGGTTGCCGCGGAATGCCCACATAGTTGGGCAAACCATCCGAGCGGGCGCCGCGCAGCTTGCTGGCAACCATGCCGAAATCGGGGTGCTCGCTTTTGGCGGTCGACGTCGGGTCGGGGCGATCGGGCGTTTTGCCTGTCAGCAGCTCGATAGAACCATCGTTGTGGGCCGACATCTCATGGTGCAGCGATCGCACCAAGGAAAGGCGCGAACCCAAGCGCGCCTGCCGCGGGAATAATTCACAAATGTCGAGGCCCGGAACATCCGTCGGTATCGGGCTGAAGGGACCGCGATATTCGCTCGGGGCCAGGGGCTTCAGGTCGTACGTTTCCAAATGGCTCGGACCGCCCCACATCCAGAACAAGATCACAGACGTGGAGCGCGACGTTTGTCCGGCCCGCGCCCGCGCGGCCAGGATCTGCTCGAGCCCGATGCCCCCCAGGCCTAACACGCCCGCGCGCAAGAATTCGCGACGGCGCCAGGGCCCCGGGCAGGATGATTTCATCGCACCGGTCCTTCGTAGGGTTGATAGGTGCGCGGTCTTTTTCAGGCGGGCGAGCGCGGAAGACGCGATCAGTCAGCGTCTACCGCGGTCGAAAACCGGTCGAATCAGGTGGGAAGCAGCCGCGCCTCTTTGCGGCCGCCATTTTGGCGAATCGGCGGGCCCAGGTCAAATTTTGGGCCACCGAACCGGATTGAGCCCCTCGAACAAATCAGCCCCTGGCGACGGCGATCCGGCTTCCTGCTGTCGCAGCTCGCGTTCCTTGCTACTTCTTCACCGCCTTTCATTCCGCACGCATGGCCAGCGCGCGTCTTGCGCCCTGTGCCGTGCCCGCTGCTTGGCTGGCCCCGCGTTCCCTGCCGAGGCTGCAACCAAAAGCCCCTTCCCCCTGGGCGTCCTTATCGCTGCGCCGCAGGAGGGGATTCTCCTACACTCAGGTCAGACGGAGCGCTTCGCAGCGCCGCGGCGACCGAAAAACAAGCCACATCCGACAGCAATCGCCACGAGCGACAACGTACCAGGTTCAGGAACCTGGCTCGTCTTGCAGGCGAGCGAATACTCGGCGCAGTTGGGTCCGAAGTGAAACACAGCCCAATCGACCGTGTTCGCCGCGGTCACGCCCGGAACCGGAATCGAAAATGTGATAGGCCCAGTGAGAAACGGATTGTCATTGCTACCGGCAATCGAGGAGTTGGCGCCCGCATAGGTCGAGCCAGAAGCCGGACCGATGATCGCGTGCGAACCGTAATTGTCGGGCAGCATGATCTGCATGCTTTGGCCGTCGAGCAGGTTGATCCAGCCCGTCGGCACCACCGCCCCATCCGAGAACGTACGATTGGCATTCACAGTGCGTTCGAGGCCGGCACTGGAGGAAATCGTCGTGCTAGTGAGCAGGTTGTCGAGCGCGAACGACACCCCGGTCAAAGTCTGCGAAATGTCTTTGATCCCAACCTGCAGATTGGTCAGCGTGATCGTGACCAGGTTGGCCGAAGTCGTGAACAGTGCCTGTGCGTTAACGGGACGATTGCCATTTACGGTCGTGCCATTGCTGGTGTTGAACGTAATGGTCGTCGCCGCAGCCGAAGTTGCCCAACCAAGAACCGCCAAGGCAACAGCGACAGGCATTTTGTTAAATTTCATGAGACCCTCCACTCGCTAATGATGCAAAACTAAGTGAATTTCAACCCGCGCAGGACGAACTGCCGGGACCAAAAAGTGAATCCTGCGGCCCTCATTCGACCTGCAACGCGCGCAGCATGAGCGCAGCGTCAAACGCAATTGTTCGAACGAGAAAAGGCCGCAATGCCAGATAGAGTCGCTGTCGCAAGCGTCGACATTCGCTTGGCCCGTCAGGCCAAGAAAAGCGACTCTGGGCTGAAATGCATTAGCTTGGTTGCGCCAAATGAAACTTGTGAGAACCGAGACAAATCTGGGTAGAGTCTAGGGACCAACGTCGTGCGTGGCAAGCAGAAAACACTCGGACAAGAAAAGAATTTTCGTGCCAAAAACAACGAGACGCTGCCTAATGGCATAGGTCAAAATTTGACCATTCGAGTGTTTTTTCGCCACGATCGTCCGTTCCCTCGCGGCATACAGAGCGCAATTCTTACGGGCGCACGGTTCCTTCCTGTCGCGAGTCACCTGGGCTGTTTGCCCCAGTGCTTTTGCACCTCCTTGCGACGACTACACGCGCACCACCTTCAATTGCTCGAGGATCTTTTCCAACGGAACGAGATTTCCCTGGCCGCTCCCAGGGCAGACTTCGCACGTCTCCTGCCAGGTTTCCGGCGTGCGCAGGTTCGATTCCCAAAACGGCCAGGTGCGGCATTGTCGCGGACGATCCTCGTAGACCTCACAACGGCGCTTCTCGGTGTCGAAGAACACGCAGTCGCCGTTGTCATACTCGATCAGGCTCTTACGCACGCCCACCTGGCGAACGTAATCACGTTCGAAATCCTCGACGGAAAGCTTCATGCGTGCGGCCAACGCGGCGATCTCCTCCTTGTTGACCCACACATAGCCGGGCGCACCCGTGCAGCAATCGCCGCATTGGGTGCATTTAAAGCGAAGTCCGTCCTTGTACCACGGTTGCTTTCCCATCTGTCGTTCCTTGATCAACTGTTCAACCTGAAGTCCTGGCCCACGTTCTAAGCCCAGACGCGTTTCACTTCAATGCCCAGGGCTTGTTCCTGCGAAACCTCGGTGCCCGGCGAGTCACTACC
>CAMFLN010000599.1 GCA_945957305.1 uncultured Planctomycetaceae bacterium
GACTAGGAGGAATCCGCCGAAGGCCAGCGCCGGCAACCATTGGCGAAACGTCAGCAAGGTGACATGGACAAAGAACGCCAACATGGGAAGTGCCAGCGGGAGCAGGTACCACCAGAAGACATTTCGCAATAGCCAAATCTGGTGTTCTACCTGCGCGAGCGACTCCTGCACGGTCTGCAAGAGCGGCGCGCCGGGCGCCAGCGGCTTTCTTTTGTGCCGGATGCGATCGACCAGGAAGAATCCGGCCACCCACAGAAGTGCCGGTGCGGTGAGATACCAGGTCCAAGGGAGCGCGAACTTCGCTCCCAGATATAACCACACCGGGAACATGACGATGCCCATGCCGACTTCCAGGACGTCCCGGCGGAAAATTGTCGCCCCGAAATCGCGCTGATTGCGCTCGACCTCCTTGCGCAGCAAGTCAGCGTCGATCGTGACGCGGGTTTGCGACGACTGTGCCTGCCAGGCCTGTTGAAGGTTGTCAGGAGTCATGCGAGTTCTCCTGCATCAGCGTGCTTAACGCTTTCTTGGCACGATTGAGCTTTACGCCCACATTGTTTTCCGAGATCCCAAGTACATCCGCGATTTCGCGGTAGCTCAACTCGTCGAGGTACAACAACACGAGCGCGGCGTCGGCCTTGGGCAGCTGTTGAATCGCCTGATAGAGTCGCTCGACCGTCTCGCGCTGTTGAGCCTGCGCGGCGCTGTCGGCGTCCTCGGACGCCACGAACTGCATTTCGAGCAGCGGCTGTTGCCGCGCGCGACGAGGCCGGTCCCTACGATGCCAATTCATCGCCGTGTGCAGGGCGACGCGGTAAAACCATGTCGCCGGACTGGACTTGCCAGAGAAACCAGGCACCGACTGCCACGCCTGCAACAAGATCTCTTGGGCGAGGTCCTGGCAATCGTCGCTGGTGAAGGTATAAGCGCGCGCCACTTTCATGACCGCGGAGCCGTGCTCCTGCAGCCAGCACGTGAACAACGACCTGTGGTCTTCGTCGCGCAACGCGCAACCTCGGCGCTTGGTGTGTGTTGGGGCGGATCGCGGAACAGAATGGCTCAATCGATCCGGCGAGCGGTCTGCTGCTGGCCGTTCTGATGCAGGATCAGACTTTTCGCCGGTCCGCTCTCCGGCAGAGTGAATTCCAGCGTGGCGTCGACGCCGCGGTAGGACCAACGCGTGGCAGAGTCGGGAAAGACTTCCTGCGTAGGCTGATTGGTGATTCCCACCATCAGGTGCCCGCCGCGATCGCGGACATCGAAGATAAACTTGGGCGTCAACTGGTACCGCCCGACCAGGCGGCTGCGCAGCTTGGCATCGATCGCCTGGCCATCAGCGGCGGCGACGGGCGCATTGTTCGCCGGCGCGGGGGCTTCTTTGCCGGCAGCCTTTTGCATCAGTTGCATCGCCAGTTGGTCTACTTCGTTGGTGGCTGTATTGCACAGTACAACGACGGCCGTGTGCAACTCGCGATTGATGAACAAGGCCGCGTGGAATCCGCCGGTCTGACCGTTGTGCCAGCGTGTCTGGCCGTCTCCGGCAATCATCCAGCCGAGTCCCATCGCCGCGCCGGACGGGTCCGCTGCCGTCTGTTGCTGCCACGCCAGGTCGATCGCTTTGCCGAGCGTGTCGTCCGGCGGCGTCAATTGCGCCCGCGCGAAACGCAGCATGTCACGCATCGTGCCGCGTATACCACCCGCGCCAGGCAAGTCGGCAAACGTCCACGGCGAGTTGGCATCGCCCGATGCATCGTGGGGCGTCGCAAACCGTTGGACTTGCGCATCGCTCAGCGCAATGGTGCAATCGACCATTTTCAAAGGATCGGCGATCCGTTCGCGCAACAACTGCTGATACGGTTTGCCGGACTTTTGCGCAACCAGGTACCCCAACACGGAAACGGCAAGATTCGAGTATTCCTGTTTTTCGCCCGGCGAGCGCGTCAGCTGATATTGGTTTAGAAACTCCGCGGCGAGCCGCGAATCGTACTTGGCATACGGATTCGTCAGATCTGTCGGTGCCAGGTTGCCCGGCAGGCGCGGCAATCCGGAGCGGTGGGTGCTCAGGTCCAGCCACGTGATCGCACGCCCGTCGCGTGACGGCAAGCGGATCCCTGCTTGATTTGGGATATCGGCGGCGCTCTTTAACTCGATGTCTCCACGCACCACCGCGTCGGCCAGCAACAGCGAAGTAAAGACTTTCGAGACAGAGCCAATCTCGTACAGGGTCGCGTTCGTGGCCTTCTTGCCATTCGCCGCCGCCTTGCCCAGGTGAACAGTTCCGTAGTGCTCACCTTCCAGGTAACCGATCGACAATCCCTCGGCAAGACGGTCATCGATGAGCGGTTGCGCGGTTTTCTCGACCCATTGCTCGGTGAGATGCTGTGCCAGCGCACTCGAAATGCGCAACCCCAGGCACATGACCAGCAAAGCTACGGCGAATGCGCCACGTCGGACGAACATAGGGACTCCTCGTGTAAGGAAATTACAGAGGTATTAGTAACGTGGCGGGCCGTCGACTTACAAGAAAAGTGAAAACGACTTCCAAACTGGGGGGGCGCCGCTCGGCATGACCGGTGCCATTGTGCTCATTCTGCAATGCTTACTCGAGGTGGTCCGTCAATGGGCGAAGGCGTCAGGCCAAAATATCGCGAATCACTTCGCCGCGCACGTCCGTCAGGCGGAAGTCGCGTCCCTGGAAGCGGTATGTCAATCGCGTGTGGTCCAAGCCCAGCAGGTGCAGGATGGTGGCCTGTAGGTCGTGCGGATGCACCGGATTTTCGATCGGGGCCCAGCCCAGCTCGTCGGTCGCGCCGTAAGTGATACCCGGTTTGAGCCCCGCGCCGGCCATGAAGATCGTGTTCGAGAACGGGTGGTGATCGCGTCCGAGGAACTTGCCGTCTTTGGTGCGGCCTTCGCGAAACGGCGTGCGGCCGAACTCCCCCGACCAGATGACCAAAGTCTCGTCGAGCATGCCCCGCCGCTTCAGATCGCGGATCAAGGCCGCGACCGGTTTGTCCATTTGCTTGCCGCGATTGATCAAGCCGTTCTCGATCTCTTCGCCGGCGTTCGTGCCGTGAAAGTCCCAGCCCCAGTCGAACAATTGCACGAAGCGCACGCCGCGCTCGACCAACCGGCGCGCGAGCAAGCAATTGTTGGCAAACGTGGGGGCGCCCGGCTCGGCGCCGTAATCCGCCAGCAAATGTGCCGGCTCGTTGGCCAGGTCCATCGTCTCGGGCACGATGCTCTGCATGCGATAGGCCAGCTCGTACTGCGCGATGCGGGTTGCCGTTTCGGGCTGGCCCAGCTTCTGCGCCTCCAGTTGATTCAGTTCGTTGAGCGTGTCGAGGCTCAAGCGGCGCAGCGCGCGGTCCATCCCCTCGGGATTCGAGAGGTACAGCACCGGATCGCCGCCGGTGCGGCATTGCACACCTTGATAGACCGAGGGGAGGAAGCCGCTTCCCCAAGCCGCCTTACCGGCGCTCGGCAACGAGCGACCGGAGACAAACACGATGTAACCTGGCAAGTCGCGGCTTTCGGACCCC
>CAMFLN010000600.1 GCA_945957305.1 uncultured Planctomycetaceae bacterium
AGATTCCTCTACGTCTCGTGGGCTCGGAGATGTGTATAAGAGACAGGGGCTACATCCTGCTCGAACAGGGGCGCGCCGGCGAAGCGGCCGAGCAATTCCGCATGTTGATCGGCGATCCTAATGCCGCATTCCCTGACGTGTCTTACGGCCTGTTTCGGGCGGCAAACAACCTTAAACAGCCGCAACTCGCGCGCGAAGCGCTGAGCATTGGACCGTCCCCCCTGGCGCCTGCGGCCAGCTGGGGCGCAGGCTTTGCCGATCGTGCGCTGGTGTACTGCGACTGCCGCTCAGCCGCCGCGGTGCTGGATGATGCTTTGAAATGCGCGCCTGACAACGTCGCGCTTTTGAATCGGCGAGGAGAGACTGCGCTGTTATGTGATTGCTCTTGTGGCATGCCGACGCACCGACATAGCTTTCCCAAGATCATGCACCGGTTCGATCGGCCGCACTGCCCTCCGGTCTCGGCCATGACCTTTTTCCAGCCGGCCGTGGCGATGTCGCCGACGAATATCCGCGCCCGCTTAGGCGTGGCACGCACGCTGAAGAAGCAATTGCAATTCGAACAAGCCTTTGCCGAATACAACACCCTGCTCAAATTCTTGCCGCAAGATGTGAACCTGGTGCGGGAAACGGCCCGCATGGTCGAAGGGTGGAAAGGGATTGAACGATCGGGAAACCTGTACGCCGCGGCGCAACATACGATCCCGGAAGAATCCCCGGTCGTGGTCGAAGAAGCCAATGCCTTCGGCGTCAGCAAGTTGGTCGGTGACGGTCCTGACGCCGACAGCAGCGGCGCGCCCCCCCAAGCTTTGCTGAGCGGGGAACTGCAAGCCAAATATCTTCGCGGCTGGCGGTTTCGCGAGGCCATCCCCTACTACCAAGGGTTGATCGAAATGGAGCCGACCAACGAAGCGGCGCTCTTCGATCTGGCCCAAAGCTATTCGGCCATCTATCGGACGAATTGCGCCATACAGACCTACCAGCAATTGCTCGACGTCAACCCGTGCCATGTCGACGCCATGACGGCGCTCGAACGCGCGCAGATGGAGTTACGGCCGAAAGTCATACCAGGCTACGACTTTCAGTTTCAGCAAGGGCGCGACGGGCTGGCCAATATCACCTGGCAGAACTTTTCGTTGGCCGAGCGGCAACCCTTGGGGGATGAAAACGAGTATTTCGAATTCGGCTATCGCCAGCGAGTGTTGCAGCCCACCGACGATCGCGTGGATCCCGGTGAAATTCCCTATATGCGCTGGCAAGAAAAGTATTCCAACGACCGCACGATCTTCGTGGACATGGCGGTGGAACAATACTCGTACGGCTTCGCAACGCGCCCCACCTTCAACGCGGGCTTGGATCTGATCAACAACGACAACGGCACGCTGACCGCGTCGGGCTTCTTGAAAAACTATTACGCCAACGGTGAGGCGATTCGCCAAGACATCTACTGGGGCGGCGTGCAGATCGATGGCCTGATTCGGCCGCTGCGGCTCTGGACACTGAGCGGCTTCTATCGCGTCGCGGCCTTCTCAGATCACAATGCCGTCAATTGGTTCGACATCAACTCGGCCCACGTCTTTATGCAGGGCCGGCAGCAGATGCGCGGCATCATTGACTACTCGTTTTACTCATTTGCCAATCAAACGGTGTTTGGCCCCATCCCCGGGTCGCTGGTCGGCACAGAATGGCCCTACTGGTCTCCCAGCTCTTATTCCTTCGTGACCGCGGGTGTCGAGTGGAAGGAATGGCTCAGTTGCGACACGTTCAAAGGGGGGAACGAGCACTACTACAGCGTATTCATGGGGGGCGCCGTCGACTCGAACGGCGACGGATACTGGATCTCGAAAGCACGCTGGCAGTACGACTTTTCCACACGCGTCAGCTGGACGACCGACGCCAATCTGACCTGGTCCAAGGGGCAGATCTACAACGCTGTCGGCGTTACGACCTATGCCGTCATCCGCATCCCCTAATCGCGCACCGCTGGCGCGGCTGCTGGCCTACGGGCGACCGGTCATCCCCGGCGCAGCTTGTTGTCCGTGTGCCGCCGGCGTGTGGCTGCCGCGTGTCCCTGTGATAACCGGGGTCGCCATGGCCGAACTATTGGCAAGCAGCCAGCGGTAATGTACGTCCGCGGCCTTGAATTGCTTGGCCTGGTGCAGGGCATCAGCCAACCGCAAGCGCATCGCGGCATCTTGCGGAGATCGCTTGACCAGGTATTGCAAGATCGCCAGCGCCTCTTGCGGATCGCCATGTTTGTCGATGGCATTGAGCAGGTTCGTCAGGACATCATCATTCGGCAACCTGGTGCGCTGTTGAAAGATCAGGGCCAATTGCCGCGTTTGGGCCGCCGTGAGTCGCGGTTGCTCGGCCGCAGAGATTAAGAATCCATTCCACAAGTCCTTGCGTTCGGGAAAGCGCTCGGCAAGTGCCGTGTACAACTCTAGACTTTCGTCGAAGTGCTTTTCTGACAGCAATACCTCGGCCAAGAGTTCTGTTACCTTGGCATCTTTCGGTGTTTTGTCGAGCACCTGCCGATAAGCCTTGGCAGCGCTGGGAAGATCCTGCCCCCAGTAGGAATTGTCCGCCAGCGCTCGGAGGGCCTCGAGATCATCGGGGTGAGCTTCCAAGGCCTGGCGACAGACTTTGGCCGCTTGCAAAAATTCCTTGTCCGAAGAATAAATCGCGGCCAGCAACAGCAATTCCTTGAGCGACTGGTCGCCGCTTTGCAACATCGCGATGGCCGCGGAAATCTGGCCGTCGCGATTGAGCACGCCCGCGAATTCCAGCCGGGCCTCGTCCGACAATGGGCCCATTTTCTGCAATTTCTCAAATCGGGCGATCGACAATGCCAGCTCGTCCAACGTCGCCGCGTTGCGTGCCGCCGCCAACACCACGTCGCGCCGCATGCTCTCGGTCGGCATCGCGTCAAGGCTCGCCAGCAGCTCTTGGAAGATCGGCTCTGCTTCTTGTTCGCGGTGCAGCCGCTGCAGGCTGCCGGCTTTCAATCCCAGGCCTTCGATCGTAGTGGGGGTGTTTTTGGCGACGAAATCATCGATCCGCGAAATGTCCTCCTCGCGATCGAGATCGACCATGACCTTGCGCAATTGCAGCAGTCGTAGCTCATCGACGGACTTTGAGTCCTCCAAGTTTTTTGCGAGTTCCGACAGCTGCTCGACTTGGGATTCCGACACTTTTCGGCCGGCAAACGCCCGCGCCAGCAGCGCCTGCTCGTACTGAAAATACAACACGCAGCCCGTTGCCAGCGCCGCCGCTGCAGTCGTAGTGCTCATGACCATGGCCGCGGGCCGCTGCGCCTTCGCGGGGCGCCGGCGTGGCACCGCGCGAATCACGGCCGCCAGCGCCTTCGAATCGTGATGGCCCAGGATCGAATGCAAAATACTGCGCGACTCGCCGCAGAATCGCTTCAGCTGAAAGCGCGATTCCTGGACGGTCAGCCCAGCAATGACGCGTTCCTTGGCTTCGCTCAGCTCCGCCCAAACTTCCAGTGATCCAAACGGTGTGGACA
>CAMFLN010000601.1 GCA_945957305.1 uncultured Planctomycetaceae bacterium
TCGTGGGTGTTTCCTTACTTTCTCATCGTGCTCTCGGCAGGCCTGGGCATTTGGATCATTGCAAAGCCCAGCCGGCGCAAGGACATGGATGAAAAAGAGGATCGTCCCGCCTAAGCGGACGCGAACTCTGGGCGCTGTCGATCAATCGCGCGCCGCTCTCGTCAGATCTCGTCAGTCGCGCGGTTCACGAGCATCTCGCGAAAGACTTGCGAGTAATCATCGTACGGCGTGACGTCGGGTGCGCCGGCGGAGAATTCATAGCAGGCCTGACGCGGATCGGCCGTTACCGCCAGTAGGGTCGAAGAAATGGTGCCGCGTTCCGGTCGGCGCAGCACGATCGAGCGCCCCCGTTCGTCCGGTCCTTGCCGGCAAATCCGTCGGGCCACTTCAAGGAATGCGTCGACATCCGTCGGGGAAGCCGCGGAAAACATCTCGCGCGCGAGTGCCTGCCGCGGATCTTGCGCGTCGTCAACCGGGCCGTTTGTGACCAAATGGACGCCGGGGGTCATCTCGACCTCGCGCAGACCTTTTGCCGCTGCGAAGATTAAGCCTTCAATGCTGTCGCACACCACGAAGTTTGCGCCGGCGTAGTGCCCACTGGCTAGTTCGCGCCGCGCATGGTCGATGGCGCGGCCCAGGGTCGGCAAGCTGAGCAAATCGCGGCACAGCAGGCCGCGCGACCGCGGCGACTGTGGGATCGCTGCCTCGGGGCGGTTCGTCACCGCCACAAGCAATCCTCGCTCGTTCACTCCCAGCCAAGTGCCGCCGGCTCGCTGGTCTGTGCCGGCCAGGAACCGGACGCCCTCGCCTTGCACCTGGGGCGGTAGAAAAGGGCGGTCATAGAATTCTTCCCGATTGGCAGCCACCAATAAGGGCGCGCTGGGCAGCAAACGGTAATACAGGGCAAGCAGGCACATGCTAGGCCATTCTAGCCCGCGGGGCGTGACATTTCTGCCTGCGCGCGGCTGTCGCACAGCTTTGCCGCCGTGGCGGGCTGCGAAAGGCTATAATTTCCCATCTCCGCCGCTTCACTAAGAATCATTCGTTCTGCCATGTTGCCACGTTTGCTCCCTCTGGCCGTTCTATTGTCTGCCGCGCTCGGCGTGCCACGAATCGCCGTCGCGCAGATGAAACCGCGTCTGGAGGTCGAATTGGTGACCGAAGCCGGAGCGACGCCGACCGCGGCGCAGCAATGGTACAAAGTTTTGACCGCCGCCAAGGTGGACGATTTGCGCGTGCATGCCGGTGCTTCGTCGACCTTGCCGGACGTCACCGCCAGCTATCGGGCCGGCGTGCCTGTCTACAAGGTCGTGGGGGTCGTCAATCGCAGCGGCGACCTCGTTTTGCCCAGCGTCACGTTTCGACCCGCGGATAAGGCCCGTCTGGCCGAGTGGTTGGCCAAGGTGCGACAGCAAGGGCCCGACGCTCTCAAAGTGGGCGAGCGACTTCCGTTTGGATTAGCGAAGGATTCCCTCGAGCAATTTCGAGCAGACCTATCGCGCCCCTTAAAGCTTTCGACATCTGGGATGCGGCCCGTCGAGTTCATTCACCAGGTGGCCGACATTTTGGCATACCCGCTGTCGACGGACACAACGTCAGCAGCGCGGCTGAATGCTGCGGAACCGCTGGTGACGGAATTGCGTGGAACGTCGCTGGGGACGTCCTTGGCCTACGTGCTCGGCCAGGCGGGGCTGGGATTGGTTCCGCGCGTCGACGATCGGCGGCAACCTTCTTACACAATCGTCTCCTTGCGCGACAAGCTGGAGTCATGGCCCGTCGGCTATCCGCCGCAGCAGCCGCGGCGCGACCTGGTGCCGAGTTTGTTCGATACAGTGGATGTGGAACTCGATCAGGTCGAAATTCCGCGCGTGTTATCGGCCGTTGGTGCGCATGTCTCGGCGCCAGTCCTTGTTGATTACGCGGCCTTGCAGCGTGAAAAGATCGACTTGGACCAGGTCAAGGTCTCGCTGCCGGCAAAACGCTCGATGTACGAGATCATTTTGCGCAAGGTCCTGATACCGCAGCGATTGGCCCACGAGGTCCGCGTGGACGACGCCCAGCGGCCGTTCATCTGGGTTTCGACCGTACGACAAGTGACCGAGCTCAAGAGCAAGGAGGCGGCTCGATGATCCTGCCGCCGGCGGCCGTCGTGAGCGCTTTCGAGCAAATGGGGATCACTCACGTCGTGTGGCTTCCCGATTCGGCTTTAGGTCCGTGGGAGAGCGCACTTCTGGGATCGCCACGATTAACGCTGGTGCGCGTGTGCCGCGAAGGTGAGGCCTGGACCATCGCGGCGGGCTTGCACCTTGGCGGTCAACAGCCGCTGGTCGTGATTCAGAACACCGGACTGTTCGAATCAGGCGATGCGCTAAGAAACGTGCTGTTTGACCTGGGATTGCCGCTGTACGCCTTGGTTGGCTATCGCAACTACCTGGTGCCAGATTCCCCTGACACGGCCCGCCGCTACACAGAGCCGGTGCTTGCCGCTTGGGGCCTCGACACGGTCTTGATCGATTCCGCCGCGGCCCTCCCCCGGCTCATCGAGCATTACCGCGCGTGCCAATCCGCCGGCCGCCCTGGCGTGGCACTCGCGGCCGAAGGAAAAGGATGAAGAGAATGATGAATGCAGAATGATGAATGATGAGGACGAAGGACTGCGGTCCCATGCGTCTTTGTTCATCATTCATCATTTTGCATTCATCATTCAGAACAACGCACTTGTGATCAATAACACCGCCGGTCGAATCCATGCGCGACTCCATCCCCTTGATTCCTGCCCTGGAAGTGTTGCGTGACAGTCGTTGCGAGCAGATCGTGGTGACCACGATGGGGTCGGCGCGCGAGTGGCCGCGGCTTTCGCAGCACCCGCTTGATTTTCATTACATACCGTCGGCCATGGGGCACGCACCGATGCTCGCTCTGGGCCTGGCCTTGGCGCGGCCGGATCGCGAAGTCATTGCCTTTAATGGCGACGGCTGCATGCTGATGAGCCTGGGCTGCCTGGTCACGATCGTCGCCAGCGGCGCCACAAATTACACGCTCGTCGTCCTCGAGAACGGCGTGTACGAAGTCACCGGCGGACAGAGCACAGCGGCGAGCGCCGCGCGAGTCGATTTTGTCGCCCTGGCCCGCGCGGCCGGCTTTCCCAGCGCCGCGGCCTTTGACGATCTTGACCAGTGGCGTGCTCGGGCGGCCGAGACCCTCGCCCTGCCCGGCCCCCGGTTCATTCTTCTGCGTGTTGCGCGCGTGGCGGATTACGAACTCACCAGTCCCGGCCCGATGGGCGAACGGATCAAGAAGTTCCGCCAGGCGCTCGCTGAAAAATGATGAATGAAAAATGCAGAATGATGAATAACTAGAAACCGGCGTCCTTTGCCCTTTGTTCATCATTCATCATTCTGCATTCTTCATTTCCCCACCATCTTTTTCCACAACAGCCGGTAGTACTTCATGACACGGAGGGGGTCAGCCGTTTTGTCCCCCTCTTCGAGCAGCGTCCAGCCGGTGAAGTGGGCGCCGTTCAAG
>CAMFLN010000602.1 GCA_945957305.1 uncultured Planctomycetaceae bacterium
GGCGCAGCCGAAGTCGAATTACGCGGTCACCGGTTTGTATTTCTACGACAACGATGTGATCGATATTGCGGCCGAGTTGCGCCCCTCAGCACGCGGAGAACTTGAGATCACAGATGTCAACCGCAAGTATCTCGAACGAAATCGGCTATGCGTGGAACGTCTGGGGCGTGGATTTGCCTGGTTTGATACAGGTACTCATGAATCACTGCTGCAAGCATCGCAATTTGTGCAAACGATTGAGGAGCGGCAGGGGTTGAAGATTGCTTGCCTGGAGGAGATCGCCTTTCGCCAAGGTTTTATTTCCGCGAGCCAGTTGGAGCGTTTAGCGAGCCAGTATTGCAATGGCTACGGCACCTATCTTCGCGATCTGCTGCAAGAAGAGCCCTACGCCTTAAGTGAACTAATCCCCGGTTGATGACTACAGCTTATGCACGCCTGCAGCACGGAACTCGCCGGAGTCCTATTGATGGAACCGCGCGTGTTTGCCGATAGTCGGGGAACATTTCGCGAAACCTACAACAAAGAGGCTAGCGCCAAGCTGGGCCTGCTGTGCGACTTCGTCCAAGACAACTGTTCGATTTCGGCTCGAAATGTGCTGCGCGGGCTGCACTATCAGCTGCCGTTTCCACAAGGAAAGCTAATCTGGGTCGCGCAAGGCGAAGTGTTTGATGTGGCAGTAGATTTGCGCCGTCGGTCACCGACATTTCGCCAATGGAAGGGATTCACACTCAGTGAGGACAATCGCTTTCAGCTATTCTTGCCCCCCGGCATCGCACATGGATTCTGCGTTGTGAGCGAGCGTGCCATCGTGGTCTACAAATGTACCGAATTCTATCGCCCCGATTGCGAGCAGACCCTTTTGTGGAGTGACCCGAACCTGGCAATCCCATGGCCAATTAGCCAGCCAATTCTGTCGTCTAAAGACCGGAACGGTTTGCTTCTTGACGACGCGCCCTGTTTTGAAGACATGACCTGTTAATCGTATAGCGTGTTTGGCAATCGATCCTTGTCCAAAGTGGGTAGGAATACCATGTTGGCGCTCGGAATGATCACGTCGCCGCGTACCGGGATAGACGTACAGGTATCTATTTCAGAACTGCGAAACGGAGGATTCTCGGAACCACTGCATTTGTTCTGCGAGCCGGGAACTCCACAGCTGGAGGCAACCGAAGCACTCATCGTTCACCGCAATGACAATCAACGTGGGGTGATTGGCAACTGGCTGCATTGTCTGCGTTGGCTCTGCGAGCATACGACCAGTCACTATGTGGGCGTAGTTGAAGATGATGTGATCTTTGCTCCCTGTGCACGACGCGTCTTAGCACAAGGCTGGGAGAGCATCGCCCATTTCGGATATCTCTCCGGCTATACTCCGCGGCGCGACGCGCCTTTAATGCAAGGACGCACAGGATGGGTCGAACTCAATCGTGGTCGCGACACCTGGGGCACGCTCTGCATGGTGTTTATGCGAGATTCAGCACAGCGGTTAATAGTCCACGGAGGGTTCGACGGAGAAGATCCGATGCGCGGCCCCACCGACTACGTCGTGGCAGATTTTTTCTTGCAGGCGGGAATTCCCTGCTTTTATCACAACCCCAGCTTGTCCACTCATGTCGGCAAGGTCAGCACCGTGGGCCACAACTGGTACGACGATACTTTAGGTCTCGCCTTTGTGCCGGACGCAGAATTACCGCCACCGGAAATTCATCGGCGGGCAACCGAGGGACAAACCACGCAGGCCGTTCAGGAATGAGCTGTCTAGACCTTCGTTACATGTCGCTGCAGCGCTCGCCGTCGGACGAACCGTTAATCGGCAGTGAGTAGGCGCCGCGTTTTGATCAGAGGGCAGGCCTGGATGACGTTCGACTGCTGCTATTGCATTAACCTCGGGCGCCGGCCTGAACGCTGGGAACAATTCCAGGCGGACTATCCCGCCGAGCTGCCGGCCGTCAGCCGTTTTGAAGCGTCCGACGGCGAAATTGAAATCCCACCAGCCTGGTGGCGAGGAACGCATGGCGCGTGGGGCTGCACGCTATCGCACATCCGCATTTTCGAGAATTGTCTGGCGTGTGGGCATGAAGCCGCCCTGATCTTCGAGGACGATGCGATTGCCACGCACACCGGTGCAGGACATGACCTGCTGCACTTTGTCAATGCTTTACCCGCCGATTGGCAATGGCTCTACTTCGGCGGATGCCTCTATAACGCGATTCCTCAGCGAATCAACGAACATGTATATCGGCCGCATTTTGTCGGTGGAGCTCACGCCTATGCCGTTCGCCGTCCAACCATCAATCGCCTCATCGACGTCCTACAAGATCCGACGTGGTATGACGGCATCCTTCATTACGGTGACCAATTATACATGAAGCTCCAGCGGCACAGCTCGCCCTGTGGACTGTATTGTCCGCCGCGATGGCTTTTTGACCAGCGAAGCGTCTTCTCGGACATCGAGGGGTCGCCGAAGCCTCACCAGTCCTGGCCTAACGCGATTGACATAGCATGATTTACCTGAGCTTTACGACTTGTCGGCGTTTCTGGAACTTTGCGCTGACCATGCTCTGCCTCCAACGGGCAGAGCGACCGGCTGCGTTGTTCGTGCACGTACTAGATGACATCGGTGATGGACCAGCGCAAGGCTGGAAGGATGCGCTCCTGGAGGATTTGCAGCGACGGCAGGTTGTGCAACGCGTTGACGTCTTGACAGTCGAAGGAGGAGTGCCGCCTCATGCGCGCTACAACGCGGCCTTTGCGCACATCATTCAGCGCTTCAGCGAAAGCGGCGCATCGCTGTGGATCCACCTCGATGATGACTTGTGCTTTGCGCCCGATTTACTGGTCCGTAGTGTGGCCGACTATCAGCGCTGGATGGAGCATGGTGTCCTGTACCTATTCATCAATCGCTGGGGCAATGTCGCCACGGAGCATTATCACGGACCGCTGTGGCGGGTCCACGAGCTCGGCGGCTGTGCATTTATTACCGACCGATCAGCGCTCCTTGCGGTAGCCGACCTATTTGCCACGCGCGCTGCGCAACTCCTGCCGCATGAGGAGTTTTGGTCGGCATTGAGAAGTGCTCGGCTGCCGCTGGTATGCAATCGCGAATACCCCTATCCCATTCAACATACGGCTAACGCCGAGTCGTTGCTGTTCGGGCAACAGGACTCCTGGCGCGAGGGCTAGCAAATGCACTTAGTGACGGGCGCGCCTGTCGATGTTCTTCCGTTCGGCTTTGACGCATTACGTCAATCGGTCAATAGCCACAATCTGGAGCGGTTCGTTCGGGAATGGAGTACTCGACTCGGCGCCGGCCTTTTATTGCCAATTGGTGATTTTTAAACGTTTTGACGCACGCCGATGCCATGGTCGGGCACACATGACGACATATGCATGCGTTCGTGGGAACTTAGGAGCAATAAGAGATATGTAAATGCATGCGGGCGTGAACGCTCGTCGCGTGCAGTGCATTCACACTGCGTGAAAAGTTCTTGAGAGAAAAATGTTGTAACGCAGAATGGCAA
>CAMFLN010000603.1 GCA_945957305.1 uncultured Planctomycetaceae bacterium
GTGTACGCACGTGGTTGAGTACGCTCTCCACGCCTTGTAAAGCCCCAGGAAGCCGGTCCGCGGGACTATTTGCAAGCTGAATGATCCATTGGCGAACAACCTCTGCCTGGCAATGCGCGGCCTCCTTGACATGTGCTTCAAGCGCGACGAGTAATTCCCGTTCCTCGGGTTCTTCGCTCGCAGATTGTGTTCCTAAGATTCGATCCAAGGCACGCAGGAAGGGAGGCTGTTCATCGTCGGCAGTAGCTGCCGAACTGTCCGATCGTTCGGCTATTAGGCGTGCCACCTCGCCAGCGAGGTAATTGTCGACGTCTTGCCCAAAGACCGACTCGGCAACACGCTGCAGGCCGAGCATTACTTCATCCCTGTCGAGCGTCAACTGCGAGTATTGGTCGGGAGCCATACGCTCGATGTTGACGTTTGGACTCGCTTCTCCGCGAACTTGTGTGCCGCGTGCCCGTCGCTCGGTGGTTTTGCTGTGCGATTCACCAGACCAGCGGTTAATCAGCGCTGCGCAGACCGCGTCGGTTGCCTGAGTGACCACATCGTTGGCGGCGCCCAGGCTGCACATCCCAAAGGTTCGCAGCATGTAGTCATCTGTCGAAATCGAGTCTGCATCCGCAGGCCCTGCGGTGCGCGCTTGATCGAGCCACGACGCCGCGGAGGTGGCCGTGCCCAGGTACAGATACTCCGCAATATGGGCCGTGGCCGCAGCCACCTCTGCTTCTGCGAGCTCGCTCCCTAATTCCAGCAAGTACGTGTTGGCGAGACGCGAGTCGGCGGGGCTCAGGGGGGGAAGGGAGAACGCTGTCTCGCCGGGATAGCCTTGGTGGCAGTAGTGCGCGAATTCCCGCAAGGTCCCGTAGGCGTTGGCCACCGCAAGTTCGTGCGCCGCAGGATTTCTGCTCGTGGCGTGCAGCAGCAATACGGTGAGGTCCTCATCCGAGTATTGCCGATCTCGCAGCAATTTTCGCAGCAGGTACGCGACGTCGAGTGCCGTACCGCCGCCGGTCCCGCCCGAAATCGCAGCCACGAGCACAAGGCGTGGTTGGCTATTACTAATCGGCAACCCCGCGTTCTCTGCGGTCTGGGCGATCGCCTGCGGAGAAGTGATTGTCTGCAGGTCGGCCGTCAAACGCTCGACGAATGCGCTGGCGTGATCCACCAAGGCCAAACGTCCGAGTGGGCGCAACCCCTCGGTTTCCAGCGAGCGCGGAATGTTGTACAGCCAGCGCCGGCTTAGCCATGACAAGAGCTTGGTCGAACCACGGCGATATTCTTCCGGACGCTGCAGATGCATCCGGATCCGCCCGATCGGCTGGTTTTCATGGCTCCGCTGCGCGCTGGGAAGTGAAGATTCTTCGACCACTGAATCGGCGTGCAACAATTTGAACGCCGGCAGATTGTCGAGCGTGCCAAACCGATCGGTCAGTTTTCGGCATACCGCTTCGAGCACCAGGCTGGCCAGGCCGCCGAGGCCGACGAAATACGTGGGGCGGAGGCTCGCTTCGGCAGCCACTTCGAGCGGTCCCAAATGCCGAATCTGCGGCTGAGAACGCTGCCGTGGCGCCTTGGCAGGACGCACCGTGGGCATCGACGTCAAGCTGACGGGACGGACCTCGTCAAACGTTTGCGTTCGCGATTGCGCGGTCATTTCCGCGGTCGCGTCCGTCGGCCGGGTGGGGTGGGTGTCACTTGCGGCCAATGGCGTGGTATCACCAGTCGCCGGAAGCGCTGGCGATTTAGCCGGCGAATTGCCCGCGGCGTAGAGCGCGTCGACCAAGGCACGGCAGCTGGCAAAACGATCGCCTGGCTGCTTGGCCAAGGCGCGTTCGATGATCGGCTTGTCCTGCGGTGGCAAAGCGGTCAATCGTGGCCGGCTCTGCAGGTGTTGCGCCGCGAGTTGTGCCGTGGTCTTGCCGGGAAATGGAACGCTGCCGGTCAGCATTTCCTGATACACAATCGCCAGGCTGTATTGGTCGCTGCACTGGCTCGGGCGATCGTCGAAAACTTCGGGCGGCGCGTAGATCGGCGTCAAGCCTCCCATCAGCGACGCACGCGTGTCATCAATATCCTTGACGAGTCCGAAATCCGCGACCTTGACGTGACCGGCCACCAACAGCAGATTCTCGGGTTTTACGTCCAAGTGCTGCAGCGAGTATTTCTCGCGCATGTAATCGAGCGCGTCGCCGGCATCACGCAAGTACCCGATCAACTCGTCGCGCGGAATGCCGACCAGACCGGCCGCTTTGCACTGCTCGTTGCGGTCCTTGAGGCTCATGTCGGCCAATTCGGTCACGATCACCAATTGACCATCCACTACCTCGATCCGTTCGAGCGACAACAAAAACGGATGGCGCACCTGCTTGACGCGCGAAAGGGCTTTCAATTCGCGGCGCGCGCGCTCATCGTCAAGAAAGCCGTAGACGAACTTGATCGCCTTGGTCAGTCCGCCTGGCGCCGTGGCACGCCAAACCTCGCCATAGCCGCCAGCGCCGATGCGCTCGGTGACCTCGTAACCGAGGATTGGTTCACGTGTTCGGGAGCCTGCCAGTGCCACGAATCACCTGCGCAAATTGACTTCCAACGTATGCTCCACGGCTCTATCGGCCAGGACAGTCGCCTGGCCCGGGCGGCCGAACAGATTCCCTTCGCCATAGTGAACGCCTAGCTCGTGGCAAGTGCGCAGCTCTTCCTCGGACTGCAGCCCCGTCACAACAGGAATGCTCCCCAAGTCATGGCAGGCGCGGACGATTCCTTGTAACTGCTTCTGACGCTCGGCCATGCGATGGATACCGCTCGTCAAATTCGCCGCCAACATCAGGTAGTCGGGGGGAATTGCCTTTTTCTCGGCAACGTGGACGCGTGTCCCGGTAAAGCCGTGATACGCCAGGCGGATTCCCAACTCCCGCAAGGCCGTGCGCAACGTCTGGAAGTAGGGGACATCGCAGACCACGGTTTCAGGCATGGTAATGACCAGGTGCTGGCCGACGGGAGCCAAGCGGGGCAGGCGCGCGAGCGAGGTCAGCAACTCCTCGCTGCCGATCTCGGCGGCTTCCACCGGCAGGAACAAGTGGTCCCCCAAGCCATAACGCGTCGCTTCTTCGACCGCGACCAGCCGAGCCAGTTGAAATAAATGACCTGCGATGCGTGGCGCCGATGACAGCACGAGATCCTCGACCGGATCCTCAGGCAGGTCACCTGCCGCTCGTGAGGCTTCGTAACCGAAGATGCGATGAGCCCCCAGATCGATCAGCGGGCGAAAGCGGACATCAACCGAACGTTGCGTCAGTGCCTGCTGCAAGCGGCGGACAGCGCGGATCACATCACGGGGCTGAGTGCCGTGGTCGGTCGATTCGCCGCCGACCACCTCGGTGGCCATCGAATAGGACCTGCCCGAGCGCTCGGCGTAAAAAGTGAATTCGACGCCGGCAATGACTACGATGTCGCCATCCGTCAGTTCGGCGTCCTGAATCCGTTGGCCGTTGAGCAATGTGCCGTTGGTACTGTGC
>CAMFLN010000604.1 GCA_945957305.1 uncultured Planctomycetaceae bacterium
CCAATTCAGACGGATTTGATCGCCGGGGTGCCGGCCGAGAAGCTCGACAATCTGCTGGCCCGGCAGGCCATTCACCGCTTTGGCGAAGTGCGGGATGTGATCAACGTCGTCGATTTCTTCGCCCGCGGCGAGAGCGATTTCATTACCGGCCAGACGCTTTTTTTGGGAGGCGTCTGATGCCCATCGACTTTTTGTTGCAATCGTTCGCCGCCGAGCCGTCAGCCGACGCCATCGTTTGGCACGATCAGTCGTACTCTTACGGCTGGTTGGCAGAACGCGTGGCCCACTGGCGCGAGCAACTGCAAGAGTGGCAAATGCCCGCCGGCGCGGTCGTGGCGATCGAAGCCGACTTCTCGCCCAACGCCGTGGCCCTGTTTCTGGCGCTCGTCGAACAACGCATGATCTTGGTCCCGCTCACCTCGAGCCTGTCGGCCCAGCGCAGCGAGTTGCTCGAAACGGCCGAGGTCGAATGGATCATCACCGTCGATGCGCAGGATCAAGCCAAGGCCGCGCGGCGCGAGACGGTCGCGACACACGAATATTTCGCGCGCCTGCGGGCGGCGCGCGATCCCGGCCTCGTGCTCTTCTCCTCCGGATCGACGGGCAAGAGCAAGGCCGCCGTACACGGCATGACGAACATCCTGGAGAAATTCCACACGCCCCGCCATCGCCTGCGCACGATCTCGTTTCTGCTGTACGACCATATCGGCGGCATCAATACGATGCTCTATACGCTGGCCAATCACGGCTGCCTGGTCACGGTCGAGGACCGCACGCCGGATGGTGTCTTAGCAGCGGTGGCGCGGCATCGCGTCGAATTGCTGCCGACGTCGCCCACGTTTTTGAACATGATGCTGATCAGCGGCGCCGCCGCGCGGCACGATATTTCGAGCCTGCGGACTGTAACCTACGGCACCGAGCCGATGCCGGAAAGCACGCTCAAACGTCTCCATGCCTTGTTTCCGCAGCTGCAGTTGGTCCAAACCTACGGCTTGTCCGAAGTCGGCATTCTTCGTTCCAAGTCGCGCAGTTCCGACTCGTTGTGGGTGAAGATCGGTGGCGAGGGGTTCGAAACACGCGTCGTCAACGGCCTGCTCGAAATCAAAGCCCGGTCGAGCATGCTCGGTTACTTGAACGCTCCGAGCCCTTTCACGGCCGACGGCTGGTTCATCACCGGCGATGAGGTCGAGGTCGACGGCGAATACCTGCGGATATTGGGGCGGAAAAGCGAGATCATCAACGTCGGTGGGCAAAAGGTTTACCCTGCCGAGGTCGAAGGGGCCATTGAAGAAATGCCCGGCGTTAGCGATGCCGCGGTCTATGGCGAGCGGAACGCG
Source organism: uncultured Planctomycetaceae bacterium (assembly GCA_945957305.1). Taxonomy (GTDB): domain Bacteria; phylum Planctomycetota; class Planctomycetia; order Pirellulales; family JACPPG01; genus JACPPG01. Next base: position 1,338 of record CAMFLN010000604.1, read on the forward strand.
ATCACCGGCCAGATCGTCTGCGCCAACGTGACGCTGAACGAGCCCGAGGATGCCGCGGTGTTCACGCGGCGGCTGAAGCAACATTGCCGGCAGCGGTTGGAGCTATTCAAGGTACCGGTCAAGGTGCGCGTCGTCGCGGCGGCGCAGCACGGCGGCCGGTTCAAGAAGATGCGTCCACGCTCCGCAACCACGGCGGAACGGCCGGACCCGACGTCCACAGAGCACTCGACCAAGCAATAACGAAATGGCCCGCGGAAAGTTCAATCAGGTCCGAATCGCCGGCATCGCGAGTGCCGTTCCCGAGCGCGTGCTGACGCTCGCGGATGATGCGCGCGTTTTCGGCGCGACCGAGATTGAACGCATCAGCCAGAATATCGGCGTGCAGCAGCGCCACGTCGTCAGCGGCGACACTTGCACGTCCGATCTATGCCATGCGGCCGCCGAGCGGCTTCTCGACGAGTTGGGTTGGGAGCGAGGCTCGATCGACGCTTTGATTTTCGTGACGCAGACGCCCGATTACTTCATGCCGGCGACGGCCTGCGTGTTGCAGAATCGTTTAAAACTCCCAAACTCGTGCGCGGCCTTTGATGTGAACCAAGGCTGCGCCGGATATATCTACGGCCTGTGGATCGGCGGCCTGCTGGTCCGTGGCGGCTGCCGCCGCCTGCTCGTGCTGGTCGGCGACACCACCAGCCGGCTCGTAGCCCCTGGCGATCGCACGGTAACCAGCTTATTCGGCGACGCCGGCACGGCGACCGCGTTGGAATTCGCAGACGACGCTCCCCCGCTGCATTTCGAACTAGGCACTGACGGCAGCGGTCGCGATTGCCTGTCTGTTCCGGCGGGCGCGTTTCGCCATCCCCACAGCACCGCCTCATGTGAGCGCACCGAGCGGGCTGGAGGCAATATTCGTAGCGACGAAGACTTGTTCATGGACGGGGGCGAAGTCTTCACGTTTGTTCTGCGTGAAGTTCCGCGCCTCGTTCAGTCAATCATGACCTTGGCCGAAGTGGGCATCAGTGACATTGACGCGTTTGTGTTTCACCAGGCTAATCGTTTCATGCTCAACCACTTGACGAAGCGGTTGAAACTTCCGCCGGAGCGTGTCGCCATTGGCCTGACGCAGTACGGGAATACCAGTTCCGCATCCATCCCTCTGGCGATCACGACCGAGCTCCGGGACAAGTTATCCCATAACCGGCAGCGCCTGGTCCTGGCCGGGTTTGGAGCGGGTTTTGCCTGGGGGGCGGCGGCTTTGGAATGTGGGCCGCTTTGTCTGCCACCACTGATTACTTACACCGCTTGACAAACCGGCACAATCCGCGGTCCCGTCAAGTATTTGACCAGACAACTGTGAACTCATAACGATTAGATGGATCACCCGGCACGCCATCTTATTGTAGAATAATTAGTTCGCCGAACTCCTCCCGTATGGGAGTTCGACGGCCGGGGCGAGAAGGGCACTGAGGTAACTATGGTCGCCACCAATTCCGAGTTTGTACTACGGCTGGCCGATGCATTGAACGAGGACCATTCCTCGGTTCAAGAGTCCACGGTTCTGGCCGATCTCGAAGGCTGGGACTCCGTAGGCCAGTTATCCGTAATTGCCCTCGTCGACGAATGTTTCAACAAGCGGCTCAACGTCGATGCACTGCGGAAATGTGAAAAGGTCAGCGACCTCTTACTGTTGATCAACGGTCGCGGCTAGCTGCGGTCGCTCGCGCCGCGCTCTTTTCTTCTGCTCCCTGTCCCTCGAACTTCAAGTTGCATGTCCGTCGAGCCGTTCAGCCTGCGGGGAAAACGCGTGCTCGTTACCGGTGCCTCTGCGGGGATCGGCCGCGCGACGGCCGAGACATGCGCAGCGTTGGGCGCAACCATTCTTTGCCTGGGACGTGATCAAGAGCGTCTCGACCAAACGGTGGCTGCACTAACCGGCTCGGGCCACAGCTCCCACGTCTGCGATGTGGACGATGCCGAGGCGCTGTCAGCCCTGGTCGCAGGCGTCGTGGCACAGGGGGGACCGCTCGACGGCCTGGTGCACTCGGCCGGCATTCAACGTCCGACTCCTTTGCGCATGGCGAAGGCCGCCGATTTTCTGGCGCAATTCCGCACCAATGCCCTCAGCGCCGCGGTCTTGCTCGGAGCGGTCGCCAAGCGGGGAATCGCCAGCCCGC
>CAMFLN010000605.1 GCA_945957305.1 uncultured Planctomycetaceae bacterium
GCCGCCAAAAAAGCGGCGCCCAAGAAGGCCGCCACGTAAGTTTAGCGGTCGAAAAAACGCGACCGTCCCGACGGACGGCTTGTGCGACTCGGTACCCGTTAGCGAGCGGCCGCGTCGCGATAGTAGGCGATCGTGCGGCGCAGCCCTTCTTCGAATTCCACTTGCGGCTCGTAGGCGAGCGACCGTCGCGCCTCGCTGATGTCGGCCAGACTTTCGCGCACATCGCCGGTGCGCGAGGGCTGAAAATTCGGCTGCACATCGGTCCCCAGATACTCGTTCAACAGATCGACCAGTTTCAGGAGCGTGGTCGAACGCCCGTTGGCGACGTTGAATACCCGGCCGCTGACTCCCGGTGCGTCGGCGGCCAGCAGGTTGCCATGCACGACGTTGGCAACAAATGTGAAATCGCGTGATTGCTTCCCATCGCCAAAGATCACCGGCTTTTCCCCGGCTAAAAGCGCCGTCACGAATTTCGGGATCACGGCCGAATAGGGGCTGTTCGGATCTTGCCGGGGACCAAAGACGTTGAAATAGCGCAGGGTCACCGTCTCGATGCCGAAGCTATTGGCAAACGCCTGGCAGTAGTATTCCGCCGCCAGCTTCGCCGCCGCGTAGGGGGAGAGCGGGCCGGGAAGATCGCTCTCGCGTTTCGAAGAGGTGAGCTTGTCGCCATAGGCGCTACTGCTGCCTGCGTAAACAACGCGTCGCACCTTCGCCTTGCGCGCAGCATCCAGCAGCACGACTGTCCCCGTGACACACGCGGCATGCGTATCGAGCGGTCGCTCGATGCTGCGGGGCACGCTCGCGAGCGCGGCCTCGTGAAAAATGCAATCGACGCCCGCCACGGCCCGCGCGGCTATCTCGGGATTGGTGATGCAACCTTCGATCACTTCCACGCCCGGGTTCGACGGGATGTTCGAGCGGTGGCCTGTGCTGAAGTTGTCCAGGATGCGGACCTGGTCGCCGCGGGCGAGCAACGCCTCGACGATGTGCGAACCGACAAACCCGGCACCCCCGGTCACCAAAAAATTTCGCATGCTGAATGATCCAATCGATCGGACGGGCGTGAAGTGTGCCAGCATTGCTTGTGGCACGCTGGTCTCATGCAAAGCGACGCGCGAAAGCGCGCTCCCACGAGCGTGGAAGTGGCTCTTTTTAGTACACCGGACCTGTGACGGCAACGCCGTCCATGATCCGTCGGAAGACTAGCTTATCCAGAGACTTTTGCGGGCTATAAAAGGTCGCCCGTCTTGGCACGGCAATATTGGAATTTACACCGCCGCCCTGGTGCACTATCCTCCCGACCCTGGTGAAATGGGCAAGTGTACACTAGCGGTGAGGTCCCTGTCATGCGATTTGCCAGCGGAGTAATTTCGTGGGCCGGCGCGGCTCTGTTTTTGTGGGCAGCCAGCGCGCAGGGCGAGGATTTTCACGTCGAAAGCCGTGTCTTCAAGGTCGGCGACACCAAGCCGATTATCGAAACCACGACTCTGTTCTACAAAGGGATCGTGTACGACTTCCTGAACGATCCCCAGGAAGGGCGCGATCCCGAGGTCACAATTTTCGACCCGGCCGGGAAGCGATTCATCGTGCTCGATCCCGAGCGGAGGATGTGCTCCGAGGTCGACCTGCCGAGCGTGCAGGAATTCACCCGCAAAGTTCGCCTGCAGGCCGCCGCTCACCAGGACCCGCTGTTGAACTTCCTGTCGAACCCCGTGTTCACGGAAAAGGCAGGCGAGGACGGTCAGCTCGAGTTTTCTAGTGCCTGGATGATCTATCGCATGAAGACGAGCCCCGCCAAATCCCCCGAGATTTCGCGGCAATATGGCGAGTTTTCGCATTGGCACTGCCAATTGAACGTAATGATTAATCCTCAGACGCTGCCACCGTTCGGCCGTATGGCCATCAGCGAACAGTTAGAGCAGCGCGAGCTGCTGCCGACCGAGGTGTATATGACAATCTCGCCCAAGGGGCCGACGCCGAAGCTGGTCATCCGCGCCGAGCACCGTTTTCAATGGACGATGGTGGAGCGCGATCGCCAGAACATCGACGAAGCCCAGCGACAGATGAAGTCATTCCGCCAGGTCAGCCTGACCGAATACAACGAGCGACTGAAAGAAGCCCCGGCCGAGGAAACGCAGGCCGCCAAGGGCAAACGTCGCAAGTAGTCGCTTCTGCCGAGGGCGGGTTTCACTGCACGCGGCGCCAAGGGGCGATGCGATTCGTTAGGGCTGTGCCTTGCGCAGTCCCCGCCCCTCTTTTTCGGCGACTCAGCCGGTACTGGCAGCGCGCGGCCCGGCTGGTTAGGATGCCAAAGCGTTTTGCGCTCGCCATCCTACCTGCTGCGATTCTTCCCACGCCCCGGTTGAGGAACCTTTGCATGTCCTGCCGTGCCCTGATCGTTGCGCTGTTGTTGGCCCCCCTATCACTTCTCGCCTACCGCACCGCGCAGGCTGACGATATTGCCGTGGAAAAGTTCGACGGCGGCGTGCATGTAACCATTGGCGGCAAACCCTTTACCGATTACCTGGTCCGCACCGGTCCGAAGCCGATTCTCTGGCCGATCATCGGTCCCGGCGGGCAGGAAATGACCCGCAATTACCCGATGAAGTTGGTCCAGGGAGAAAAGCGCGACCATCCGCATCAGCGTTCGCTGTGGTTCACTCACGGGAGCGTCAATGGGATCGACTTCTGGACGGAAACCCCGGCGTCTGGCAAGCAGGTACATCGCGACTATCTCAAGTGCGAGGCGGCCGACGGCAAAGCCACGATCAGCACCGTCAACGACTGGGTCAGCTACAACGGCAAGAAGCAACTGGAAGACATCCGCACGGTGAAGCTGAGCGGCGACGCTGAAAAACGCGTCATCGATTACGAGATCACACTCAAAGCCAGTGAAGGCCCTGTCGTCTTCGGCGATACCAAAGAGGGGACCATGGGGCTACGCGTCCCCACGGCGCTCGATGCTCAGCAAGTCACCGGACCCCGCGGCGAGATCGTTAACAGCGAAGGGCAAAAAGACGGCGCCGCGTGGGGCAAAGAAGCCGCCTGGGTCGACTACCACGGAGTTCTCGCAGGCGATCCGGTCGGCGTGGCGATCATGAATCACCCCAGCAGTTTCCGGTTTCCCACTTACTGGCACGTGCGCATTTACGGCCTGTTCGCCGCCAATCCCTTCGGTGTCCATGATTTCCGTGGCACCAAGGACGAGAAGCAGGGCGAATACACGCTGCCGGAAGGCGAAAGCATCACCTTGCGCTACCGTTTTCTGTTCCATAAAGGGGACGAAAAGGTCGGCAAGGTCGCCGAGGCATACCAAGCCTACGCGCAAGAGACTCGCCCGTAACGGATTGAGTTTTCTGAACTTTCCGTGGGCCGCTGTCGTTGAATTCGCACGGCGAATGGTGCCCTGGAAAAGTGGTCATAATTTGCGCATTTCGCGCACATCTCCTAACAAGTGATTGGTACATTCTGCCGATAGCATAGTTATCGCCAGTTTCGCCATTT
>CAMFLN010000606.1 GCA_945957305.1 uncultured Planctomycetaceae bacterium
ATACTCCTGCGCGTTCGAGCCCCTGCTCAACGGCTCGCCGCGGCAAGGTACGGCGATTCGGGCAACGATTCGCAACAGTTTGCGGTCAGCCGGTTTGGCTCCCGGCGATATTGGCCACGTCAACGCCCACGGCCTGAGCACGGTGCAGGACGATCGGGCCGAAGCGCAGGCGATCTCGGCTGAATTGGGCCAGGTTCCGGTAACCGCTCCGAAGAGTTTTTTCGGGAACTTGGGAGCCGGAACGGGCGCGGTCGAACTTCTCGTCAGTGTTCTCGCTCTGTGCCACGACCAGGTGCCCGTCACGCTGAATTACGAAGATCCTGATCCGACCTGCCCGGTCAATGTGGTGCATGGCGCGCCTCTGCGCGGCGCCAAGGGTACAGCGCTGGTTTTGAATCAGGCGGCTACCGGCCAATCAGCCGGGGTGATCATTGCGGCAGCCCGCTAACTCGGCGGCTTGCCACGAGACGCGTAGCCCAGTTGCCGGCATGCTTCCCCGGCAAGGCTCACCAGCAGAAGTCGAAGCCGAGCGACACGCCCTGGAACAGCACGCTGCCGTTTTTGCGCACGACTGGCGCTATGTTCGTGGTGTATTGCAACTGCTGCGCGGCGTTTGCAATGCCGCCGACCCACATCCAATCATAAGCGGCGCGGAAGTGCATTCGCTCGAAGAGCCGGGCTGTCCCGAAAACGCCCGCGTCCCCGATGAACGCGGTGGTAGGCACCGAGCCTTGGCCGAACCCTGCCGAATTGCCCGCCAGCGGATCGGTGATCGTTACTTCCGACTGTTGTCGCGCCGCATTGCCGTAAACGCCCGCTTTACCGCGACAGCCGAGGGACCAGATGTTGTGGTTCATCGTCAGGTCGCCGCCGAACTGCGCCCCGGCCAGAACATTAGTAGTTTTTACATTGTATACGCCCTCGAACACGCTCCCATTCGGGTGCGTGCCCGAGCTGAACCAATTGAAATGGTCGTTGACGGTCAACATGCGAAAACCAAGGAGGAATGAATGCACCAAGGTGGGCGTGGCGATGGGCATCCAGTGTCCGTCCGGCTGTTGAGCGATGCGATCCGGACGGGGTAACTGGCCAATGCGGTAATTGAGTTCGTAGTTATTGAACGACGAATGATCGGACATCGTCATGAGCGAGGCATTATTGAACCCCCCAACTGCCAGGGGAAAGTTGGAAAACAGGTTGCTTGCCCGAAAGAAAGTCGAAGTTGAGAATCCCGGCGTGCCGATAGCGACGCCGCTCGTGGCCCAAGAGTTCAAGCCGACGAAGGAGAATTCGAGGGAGTGCACGCGGCGCAAAATGTCTTCGTACAGGTTGCGGCCGATCGAGACTCGCATCCCCGGCGTAAAGTGGAAATCAACACCGCTGGTGCCCATCACTATCGGGCGCAGCGTGACAACCTGGCCGCCGACAACGGTCTGCTCGAAGAGCGTGGCAACGGGCAACGCAGTCCCTTGATGAGTCGGCGCAGAGCGCTGCATCATTGTCGCCGACACATTGGCATACCACAGCGGCCCGCAGATATTGAACCGGCCGTCCGGGAGTAGGCTTTCCGCGCCCTCCTCGACGGAAGCGGCGGTGTAGGGGAAAACGCACGAGTTATCGTCCCATACCTCGTCGAATTCGCCCACCAAAGGCTCGTTCTCTTCGGAGTACGAGCCCTCTTCGAAATAGGGCTCCGCCATCTCTCCGGAGCTAGCGGACTGTGCGGCAGGCCCTTGCAGGTAGGCCGCTTGGCGCACCGCCATTTGGTAACCGAGGTTCTGCGCGGCGCAGATCCCGGCCATAAGCGGTCCACAAACCACCGCAGCAGCGATCAATAGCTTTGACAGCACTCGCAGCACGAACGAACTCCTCGTCCTCGCGCAGAGCCTAGTTGTTATCAACACGCCGAGCGCTTGAGCCCGCGTGTCCCATTCCTAATCGGCTCTCGACAGGCCGCAAAACAGGAATAACCGTTAAAATCGTCGAAAACGGATGACTCATCCGCAAACCGCCCAATTTCAGGCGAAAGTACCCAGGATGGTTGAACTTGATTCAATGGCGTCCCCCCGGGGATTGTGCTATTCTCACCCGCATGCCTGCGCACCTCGTGGGTTTCGAGCGCCAGGCTGTAAAATTATTCAGAAAAGCCAGTTACGCACATTCCGAGGTGCTTCGATGTCGTCTCCTCTCAGGTCGTTGATTGCCAGCGGAACCAAGCTCTGGCTGGATTCGATCGACCCCGAACTGGTCGCCTCGAACCGGGCCCTGGGTGCTAGCGGCGCCACGTCGAATCCGATCATCATCTCGGGCTTGCTTGAGACGGGCCGCTTCGACAACGACATTGATGCTCTGCTGCAAAAAGGGCTCAGCGACGAGGATATCGCCTGGCAGATGACCGATAAGCTGGTCCGCCAGGCCCAGCAGGTCTTTCTGCCCGTGTGGCAAGAAACGCACGGCAACGACGGGTATGTCAGCTTCGAGCTCGACCCACTGATCGACGATGCGAAGCAGACGATGCCCCAAGCGGACCGCATCAAGCGCTACATCGAGTTGGGGAAAAAGTGGGCGGCGGGGCATCAAAACCGCATGATTAAAGTGCCGGCCACACCGGCTGGCCTCGGCGCGCTTGAAGAGTTGGTCGCCGCCGGCGTGACGGTGAATGTCACGCTGATCTTTAGCATGCGGCAGTACGAGGCCGCACGCGATGCCGTCTGGCGCGGGGCCCGCCGCCGCAGCACTCTGGAGCACTTCAAGAGTGTGTACAGTATTTTCGTGTCGCGGTTAGACGTGTACACCGAAAAAGCCGTCCCGAACCTGTCCTCAGCCGCTCAGGGGATGGTCGGCATTGTGAATGCTAAGAAGATCTGGGCTGCGAATCGCGACTTCTGGGCGGCGCACAAGACTCCGCTGCAGCAGGAGATGATTTTCGCCAGCACAGGCACCAAAAAGCCGGAAGATCCGCCCTGGAAATACGTCGAGGCGTTCGCCGGCAGCGACATCGAAACGAACCCACCGGCCACGAACGAGGCCGTGGAAAAGAGCGGCCGGACGATCACGCGGCAGGTCGACAAATTGCCGCCGCAGGCGGTACTCGACGAAATCGAGGCCAAGGTCGACATGCAGCGACTTGAACAAACGTTAATGGACGAGGGTTTGAAGAAGTTCGCCGAGCCACAGCAGGCACTTTTGAAGCAGATTGCCGGTAAGCGAGGATCGCTCGCCCCTCACTAGTGCGGGATAAAAGACCGGTGGCAACGAAGGTTCCTGCCGCGACGGGAACGCCTGCCAGGAAAAGCCGGTAACTGATAGCGATGAGGTAATTGGTCCGGCACCTCTTATCCGATGGTTGATTAAGGCAGAGCGTGCCGACGACGGTTGTTCGTTCTTGCGGACGACCCTATAATCTGTTTGGGTTACTCGGAAACTGCCGGGAGTAAGGGTCTTTGAAGAAAAGTCCCAAGATCCTGCTGTTAGGGGACGTGGGCGAGGACACGGCCTCGATAG
>CAMFLN010000607.1 GCA_945957305.1 uncultured Planctomycetaceae bacterium
CTTGTGTCGTCAGCAGCGGGACGGTGCCCAGGTATTGCAGGTCGCCGAACAGCTCCGGGCCCGAGACGAGTAAGCGCCGCCAGAGATAGAGCGCCGACAACAATCCTCCGCTTCCTGGCGGTTCGGCCGACGCGGCCAGACTGTCCCCGATTTGCGATTCCAAGTGCCCGCCAGGCATCGTGCAGCCCGAGACCTGATCGGTGATGCGAAATTGCGCTTCGCCGCCCGCCGCCAGCTCTCCCTTGAGCATCCATTCGCCGCGTGCTTCGTGGAAGTCACCACGTGCGACGCAGCGGTTCCACGTGCGTGCCCGCTCGACTTTGTTGAAGTAGAAATTGGCAAATCCACGGCGGGCCTCGAAGACCGCTTTAACCTCGGCGGGCATAGCCGGGCCCTGTGCCATGTGGTGCGGGTCGGCGGGCTGGTCGGGCTCGTGCTCTCGCGGCTCCTCGCCCGGCTGTGGCATGGGATTGCGCCGGGACTTATCAGGGTTGGGACGCTCGGGATTGGGTTCGACCGGCGCGCGGCCTTGTACCTTGGCCAGCAATTCCTCGGGATTGTGGACACCTTCGAGGCGGACCGCGATGTCGAACGTCTTGCCTTCACGCCGGTAGGAAAGGCCCACCCGCCAATCCTTGGGAAAGATCCCCAGGACGTTTTTGAACGCGTTGACGGTGTGGATGGACCGCCCGCCGAAGCGCACTATCTCATCGCCGTAGCGCAACCCTCGTCGAAATGCATCAGAGTCGTCAAGGATATCGGTGATTGCCACACTGCCGTCGGGACGCGTAGCCACGCGTGCGCCGAGCGTCGCATGGTCGACGATCCGGCCCGCCTTCAAATGGCCCAGAAAGTTTTTGATCTGGTTGATGGAAATCGCATAGCCGACGCCGACATTGACCCGTCCGCGCTTTTCAAAGCTGCCGCGACCGTTAATGCCGATGAGGCGCCCGCGGCTATCAAAAAGTGGTCCGCCCGAGTTGCCCGGATTGATCGAGGCGTCAGTCTGCAGGCAGTCGGTGTATTCCAGCAGAGTGCCCGCCGGGTACTGGTAGCGATGCACTCCCGAGATAATTCCGTAGCTGACCGAAGGGGTAAAATCAGTGGCCAGCAAAAACGGATTACCGATCGCAAAGGCCCAATCCCCGACCTGCACCTGGTCGCTTTCGGCCATCTCGGCAAAGGGGAAATCGTCGCGCCCCAGGAGCTTGACTAGCGCCACGTCCCCTACGGGATCGATGCCCACGATGACGGCGTCATAGATCCGGCCGTCGGGCATGCCGCATTTCATGGCATCGCCGGCCCCTTTGGTGACGTGAAAATTCGACAGCGCGTAGCCGTCGTGTGAGATGACGACGCCAGAACCGCCCCCTTGGCCCGAGGCGGCGAATATCGCGACGGCCGCCTGCTGAGCGCGCTGGACGACAGAGACTCGATCAGCCTCGGCGCGCAAAACCGCTTCGTCCACGTCGGCTCTGGCAACCGCGTGAATTGCCGACAACAGCAGCACGCTGGTACACAGCAATTTCATTTCAATATCCTAGCTTCGCACAAATCCAGCCAATCTCCCAAGTCCAAATCGTCTCCAAAGTCGACGATGAGCTTGAGGCGATTGACTCCCGTAATGTCCAATTCCAACGGGCGTGGCGCGTCTTTGCCACTGAGCGTTTCGTCGAAGAGCTGGCGGTCGTCGCCGAAAATGGTCAAACGAATGTTACCCGCCGGGCGCAAACGATCGTCAATGCCTGCCAAAGCTTGAAACGAGCGAAACTTGTCGGGTAGCCGGTACGTCAACTCAGCTCGACTGTGAGCGGCAATTCCTTTGTTGTACGTGTTGCCCCCCAAACGCAGCGGACCATCGTCGGGAGAACGGTCCATGCGGGGCTGAAAAAACAGCTGCGCCGCACTCGAGACCTTGGCTTCGCCAAAGTAGGGAGTCCAATTGACCGCCTCGGGTTTGAGCTCGCTGAGATATTGCAAGTTGCCTTGCGAGAAATCAATGCGTGCGACGCTGCCCAGCGGCTGCGTGATTTCGACCCCGGCGGCCGTGCGCAAACGCAGATTCTCGCCATCGAGTTGCAACGAGGCGAGGTGCCATTGCGACCCGGCGGCATCAGTCATGATGCCGCGCGTCGCGCCCAGCGGCGTGCGGCCCGAATCGTGGTAGATGAGCCCGTCGGCCTTGGTGCGCTTGACGCGCAGCGTTTCGCCCTCCAACTCGAACTGGATCACGTCGTCCGTCACTTCGCGAATGACGCCGCTGTGGAAGTCGAGGGCCTCCTTCTTGCGCACGACCAACAAGTCGGCCGCGCGATCCGATTTGACGAATTCAGCCCATTGAGCGGCCGCCACGCTGTTCTGCTCGCGGAAACGGACATGAGCAATCAGCCGCGTAGGAATCACCAGCGTGATGCCGCTCGGCAGAGTCACCTGCGCCTCGGTTCCCATGACCGTGTAAGAGTCGGCCAAAAGTTGCGATTCGTCTTTCAGTGTCACCCACGCCTTCGGGGTGGCCGCTCCACTTTCGCGCGCGGGGAATGCCACCCCGAGTAGGTCCTTAGTCGGCACTACGCGCGGACCGCCGACGGTCGCCACCGTGAGTTGCTGATCGTCAAGGGCCGTGATCGAGCCGCTCAGCGACTCCCCGGCAAGCGTGCGAATCTGGGCTTCCTGCGGCGCTAGAACCAACGCCGCAAGCATCAACCATCCCATGCTCTACCTCACGTTCCACAGCCACGAAAAACCACAGTTCCCGGGAACTTCTTCCGGCGAATTCCCGCCACAAGACCCCCCGGAAATAACGGTACGTCCCATTTTACCGGTCTCCCTCCGGTTCGGTCGCCAGCTTCCGGAAATACTGCTCAATAATATCGCGATAATGCGACGGAAAATCCTTACCTATCTGTTGCAGGGCCTCTTCGCGTTCCTTGGCGGGCAGGTCGCCCCAGCCCGATGAATTGCCGATGTTTTTACGATCCACATTGCCTGGGCCTTTGGCTCCGGCGATGCGACTGTCAGGCATGGCTTGTGAGGAGGGGGGGGGACTGCCGCCGCCGGCGTTTTGCTGCTGCTGTTGTTGCTGCTGCTTTTCCATATCTTCGATCAGCTTGTCGAGCGCCGCGATGACGTCATCTTCTTCCTTGCGTACCTTCTCGCCGGCGCGTCCCAAGTCGAGCCGTCGGCGGATGTCCTCCATCTGCCGCGCGATGTGGTCGAGGGACTCATCCTCGAGCGATTTCAGGTCCTCGCGCATCAGCCCCGCCACCGTCGTATAGCGCGACGGTCCCTCGGCGACCTGGCTGAGCAAGCGATCAATCGTGCGCAGTCCGTCGGTCTTATTTAACAAGCGATGGTGGACCACGCTTTGAAAGAACAACAGCGTGGCGGGATCGACCACGTCCGTGGGCTCAAGTCCGGCGAGCTGCTCAAGCGCTTCGTCGTACAGCTGATGCTGTGCCAGCCAGCGGCCGTAGTACAGCCGCAAATGATTACGCATCAGGGG
>CAMFLN010000608.1 GCA_945957305.1 uncultured Planctomycetaceae bacterium
GCCCTCCCCATTGCAGAATTGACAAATCTGTTGGCCAGAATCGCAGGCGACTAGCCGATTTGCAATCGAATTTAGGCAAAAGTCTGGCTATCGAGGGGCGGAGTTGCACCTCGGCCGGTACAAGCCGCGATGGGGGTATCCATCCATCAATCGATTAGACGATGAACATGTACTGACCCGCGGCTCTGGGACGTTCCTGGCGCCCTCAAAGCGCTGCCGACGGGCAGTGAACCGCTGAGTTAGGTCACTTACCCGTTACACCAGATGCTGCAGCGACTACTGTCCGATCGGAGAGCTCAGAGGCCATTCGAGGGCACAGCGGCAGACATTGCCGCGGCGGATGCTCCACGGCTGCCCGGCGTGGTACTTAGTGCTGCGGACAAAGAAAAACACCCGTCGTCCACTGCTGACGACGGGTGTCACAAGGGGTGGCTGAGGGGACTCGAACCCCCGACTTCCAGAACCACAATCTGGCGCTCTAACCAACTGAGCTACAGCCACCGTGTACCAAGCCAATGAATATAATCCTCGGGAAAAAAGGGGTCAACGCCGACCGGAACGAGGGGAATAGCGTATGTCAGGCCGCTTATTTCCCCCCGCTAGCTGTCCCGGCCGCGGTGCCCAGCACTTCGCGCTGCACCTTTAAGAACACGTCGCCGTGGTCGAGGTTCACCAGGTCGGCTTTCCGCTCGACGATTTGCCGGAACGCTTCCGGGTCCCGTTTCGTCTGCAGGATCATGATTTTCAGGTCTCGGGCACGGCAGGCTTCGACCAGCTCGTCGGTCATGTTCGCCAGCGACGTTTCAACGATGTTCGCCTGCCAGCGTTCGGCCGCTTCCGCGACGTCGGACACTTTGCTGACGTTCACTTTCAGCGGCAGCTGCTTGTCGAGCTTGCGAAACTCCACGGCCCGGTCGGCGCGATCGAACCAGAAGAAGCAATCTTTTTCCATGCCAACTTCGTAGACCAGGTCGATCAACTGCTTCAGGTCCGCCGCCTTCACGTCGAAGTAAACCTTGATGCGCCCCTTGATCGCCCGCAAGTACGGTTCGAGCCGCGGCACTTTCTCGCCGGCGAATTTTTTGTCGAACCAGCTGCCGGCATCGAGTTGGTCGATTTCGGAACTCGTAAGTTGGAAAATGAAACCTTTGCCATCGGTGGTGCGGTTGACCCACGGATCGTGCAGGATATACAGCACGCCGTCTTTGCTCGTGCGGACGTCGATTTCGACATAGGCCACGCCCCACTCGATGCATAGTTCGGCGGCCGCGCGCGTGTTCTCGGGCGCGTATTCATTGGCGCCGCGATGGCAAACGACGTCGACGCCCCGCGCCGCCGTGCCTGATGCGAACATGACCAGGCAAACCGCCACGCATAACCCTAGTTGACGCACATTCATGATCACGGCGGGTCTCCGGCAGAGGCGGTCAGGGCTGGTAGGTGAGGAATTCCGGTGTCATCATTGTGCACGGTAGTGCGCCCCGGCGAAAGATGCCCCGAGCATTGGGAATTAGGAGGATTCAGTGTCGCAGCAAGCCCCCCGCCGCATCGCCTCGCTGTTGGCCAGTGGCACCGAGATTCTCTACGGCCTGGGACTGGGTGATCGCGTGGTGGCTGTGAGCCATGAGTGCGACTACCCGGCCGAAATCGCCGGCAAGCCGCGTGTTACGGTCAGCCACGTCGCGGCGGCCACGAGCGGCGCCATCGACGACCAGGTGCGGCAAAAGCTGGCTGCGGGCGAGCCTTTGTACGGCATTGACGAGGCTCAGTTGGTTGAGCTGGCCCCCGACCTGATCGTGACGCAAGCGCAGTGCGACGTGTGCGCCGTGAAGTACGAAGACGTGTTATCGCTAGTGCGCTCGCACGTGGCGTTAAAAGATACGCGCGTCGTGGCACTCAACCCGATGACGCTCGACGATATCTTCGCCGACGTGCTGCGCGTCGGCGATGCTACGCACGCGCGACCGGCCGGCGAAGTCTATGTGCAAAACCTCGAGCGGCGCGTCGCTGCGGTGCGCGACAAAACGATATTACTGCGGCCCGATCAGAGGCCGCGCGTGGCGGCTGTGGAATGGATCGACCCCTTGATGCTGGCGGCCAATTGGATGCCGCAACTGATCGAACTGGCCGGTGGGCTACAACCGCTCGACGCCGCGGGGCGACACAGCACCTACAGCTCATGGTCGGACGTCGTTCGCTTCGATCCGCAGGTGGTGCTGGTGATGCCGTGCGGTTTCGACCTTGCCCGGGCCATCGCGGAATCAAGCACGCTCGCGCAACAGCCGGGCTGGAGCGAATTGAACGCCGTGCAGATGGGTCGCGTGTACGCCGTGGACGGCAATGCGTACTTCAATCGCTCGGGGCCGCGCATCGTCGACAGCCTGGAAATCCTGGCCGGATTGCTACACCCCGAGATCTTCGGTTGGCCCGCCGAGTCGAAAGGCGGCGTGCCGGTCTGGCAAAGTTTGCCAGGCAGGTAAACACATCGCGAGTGCCACTGCTGGCACCAGCTCGCTAGCCGCTGAACCACTTCGAAATGGCACGCAGGGTCGTCGCCCGTCCGGCGCGACCGATC
Organism: uncultured Planctomycetaceae bacterium; assembly: GCA_945957305.1. Lineage (GTDB taxonomy): Bacteria > Planctomycetota > Planctomycetia > Pirellulales > JACPPG01 > JACPPG01. Next base: position 2,576 of record CAMFLN010000608.1, read on the forward strand.
GACGTAGTGAGCGGGATCTTCTTGGGGCAGACGTTGACGCAGTTCTGGGCATTGCCGCAGTCCTGAATCCCGCCCGGCTGCATCAGCTGGTCAAGTCGCTCCTTGGCATTGAGCGCCCCGGTGGGGTGGCCGTTGAACAGCATTACCTGGCTGATGGCATGTGCGCCGACGAAATGCGTGTCGAACGCTTCTTGTTCGCGTTTGGCAAAGTCCGCGTCGCTTTCCCCGGCGTGCCGTTCCAGCTCGACCTTGGTGAATTGCGGACAGGCATCCAGACAACAACCGCAGCTCATGCATTCCGACAGCGGATAGGCCGTTTGCTGCTGTTCGGGCGAAACGCGCGGGCCGGGGCCGGCGTCGTAATAGCCATCGACCGGAATCCAGGCGCGTACTTTTTCCAAGGCTCGAAAGAGCCGGCGGCGATTGACCATCAAGTCGCGGACGACCGGAAACTTCTCCATCGGCCGCAGCTCGATTTCGTCCGGATTGTCGGCCAGCAACTTGTCGACCAGGGCCGTGCAGGCCTGACGGACGCGGCCGTTGACCAGCATTGTGCAGGCGCCGCAAACCTCTTCCAGGCAGTTGCAGTCCCAGGTGACCGGGGCGACGCGCTGCCCTTCGACCGTTTTCGCTTGCGCCGCGACGCGCTGCAGGACACTGATGACGTTCATGTCCGGTTCGCGCTTGATGCGATGCCGTTCCCAATAGCTGGGCTCGCCGGGGGCGTCCTGCCGCAGGATACGCACATCGAATTCCGCGACCTGTGCCGCAGGACCGTGACCGTTCGAATCGGCGTGCGACGAATGTCCGCTGGTGGTGCCTTGCATGAGATCCTTCAGCGTTCGGTTTTATGCATCGTGCGGCTGTCGTCCGCACTCAGGTGTTAAACATCGATCCACAGATGTCTGATCTGTGTTTATC
>CAMFLN010000609.1 GCA_945957305.1 uncultured Planctomycetaceae bacterium
TATGTATGTCGTCAACGAGCACACGGATAAGAAGAAAGAACTCATCGAACGACGTACCTTCGCCGAATGGTTGAAGGACGTCGAGCCCGAGGGCAAATCTCCCGAAGCGTCGTTGCGTGCGTTGCGCGCCCGGCCGGGCTTCGCCGTCGAGTTGGTTGTCTGCGAACCGCTGGTGGTCGATCCCGTGGCGTTCGACTGGGGACCGGACGGTCGCCTGTGGGTCGCCGAAATGCGCGATTACCCCACGGGCATGGATGCCGAAGGCAAACCTGGAGGCGTCGTCAAGTTCCTGGAAGACACAGACGGCGACGGCCGCTACGACAAGGCCACCGAGTTCCTGCGCGACATTCCCTTTCCCAATGGCGTGAAGGTGTGGCGCAAAGGGCTGATCATCACTTCAGCGCCGGACATCATCTACGCCGAGGATACCGACGGCGACGGCCGCGCCGACAAGCGCGAAGTCCTCTTTCACGGCTTCGGCCAGGGCAATCAGCAACATCGCGTCAACGGCTTGACGTTCGGACTCGATAACTGGTTGTACTGTGCCAATGGCGATAGCGGCGGGCAGATCGAATCGGTCAAGACCGGCGAAAAAGTGCCCCTCAGCTTCCGCGATTTCCGCTTTCAACCAGACGAGGGCGTGCTCGACCTCCTGCTGGGGCAGTCACAGTTCACGCGCGTTCGCGACGATTGGGACAATTGGTTTGGCTCGGCCAATAGCGAGCCGATGTACCAGTTCGTACTCGAAGATCGTTACCTGCGCCGCAATCGCCAGGTGGCCGCGCCTAATGCACGCGTCGACGTTTCGATCGCGCCGGGGGCCGCGCCGGTCTTCCCGCTCAGTCGCACCATGCCGCGGTTCAACGACTTCAACGTCGTCAATCGCTTCACCTCGGCCTGCAGCGCTATTGTCTATCGCGACGAACTGTTTGGCCCCGGCTATGTCGGCAACAGTTACGTCAGCGAACCGGTGCACAACCTTGTGCATCGCGAAGTGATGGCGGCCGAGGGCGTGCGCTATATCAGCCGCCGCGCGGCCGACGAACAGCAGTCCGAGTTTCTCGCTTCGAGCGACAACTGGTTCCGCCCGACCATGCTTCGCACCGGTCCTGACGGAGCGTTGTGGGTTGCCGATATGTACCGGGCCGTGATCGAGCATCCGGAGTACATCCCCGTCGATTGGCAGAAGCGTTTGAACCTCCGCGCCGGTGACGACATGGGACGCATCTATCGCGTGTATCCGGTCGGCACGCCGCCACGCAAGCCAGTGCGGCTCGATCATTTGGATACCGCGGGACTGGTCGCAGCTCTCGACAGCCCGAACGGCTGGCAGCGCGACATGGCGCAACAGATGCTCGTTTGGAACGCCGATAAAGCCGCTATCCCGCTGCTCAAGCAGCTAATTACTGCCAAAGCGCCTGCGAATGTAAACGCCGCGGGTGCCACTGCTGGCTTGTCCAGCAGTGCTCACGCATTGGCTCGCTTGCACGCTTTGTACACGCTCGACGGCCTGCTAGCGCTCGACGAAGAGGCTTTGCTCGCCGCTCTGCAGGACCCGCACCCCGAAGTGCGCCGGCACGCAATCCGCCTGGCCGAATCGTGGTTCGCTAAGTCACCGCAGCTCGCCGACGCGGCACTGCGACTGGCCACGGACTCGAATCATTTCGTGCGTTTACAGCTCGGTTACAGCCTTGGCGAATGGGCGGGCCTGCGCGCGGGCCAAACACTCGGCGCCATGGCCGTAGCCGATCTCGACGATCCGTACATCCTGGCCGCAATCATTAGTTCCGTCGGACGTGCCCAACTCGAAGGGGTCGTCACCGCCGTGCTCGACGCCACGAAAGACAAGCAGCGCCCCGCCGAGCTGTTGCAAAAGCTGCTGACGATGGCTACGAGCTATGAAAACGACGGTGCGCTCGTCCCCTTGCTCGGGGCGCTCGCCGGATCGCAGCAGGAGGAATACGCCGAGTGGCAGGCTACGGCGCTCTCCGGTTTGCTCGATACTCTGGATCGCCGGAATTCGCACCTGGGCAAATTCCGCGATCAGTCTCATCAACAGGTCAAAGCGGCGGTCCAGCAACTGGCCCCCATGTTCGCCTGGGCTCGCAAGACCGCGGCCAATGAGTCGGCCGCTGACGACAAGCGAATCGTGGCACTCGATTTGTTGGGACGCGGCTTTGATCAGCAACAGGCCGACATCGATCGCCTGGCGGCGCTGCTGGGGCCGCGCTCCAGCAACAATCTGCAGTCGGCCGCGGTCACTGCGCTTGCGCAACTTGATGATCCGCGCGTGCCCACCGTCTTGCTTGCCGCTTGGAAAGGGCTCGGTGCGGATCTGCGCGGGCAGTTGCTCGACGTCTTGTTGCGTCGCGAAACATGGATTAGCGCCCTGCTCGATGAAGTCGAAGCCACGCGCATCGCGGCCAGCGAGATTGATGCCTCGCGCCGACAACGCTTGATTGAGTATCGCGACGATGCCCTGCGCACGCGGGCCGAAAAGCTGCTGGCCAGCAATGTCGTCTCGAACCGGCAAGCCGTGATCGAAGAGTATCGCCCCGCCCTGGCCACGCCGGGCAACGTCGATCGTGGCAAGGTAGTTTTTAAGAAAACGTGCTCCGTGTGTCACCGGCTGGAAGATGTTGGAACCGCCGTAGGTCCCGACCTGGCGGCGCTCACTGATAAATCGCACGCCGCGCTGCTGGTGGCTATTCTCGATCCGAATCGCGCCGTCGAAAGCAAGTTCGTCAGTTACACCGCCGTGACCTCCGCGGGCCTGACCTACACCGGTATGCTGGCGGCCGAAACCGGGGCCAGCATCACGCTGGTCGCGCAAGAAGGAAAGCAAACCACGATTCTCCGCTCGGACCTCGAAGAACTCGCTTCGAGCAGTCGTTCGCTCATGCCCGAAGGTTTGGAGAAAGACGTCAGCCCCACGGATTTCACGGATCTCGTGGCGTACCTCTCCGCCACGCGGCCCCCGCGTCGAGTCTTCGACGGCAATGAACCGAAAGTCATCAAACCCGAAGACTTCCGCGGCGAATTCTGGCTGCTGGCCAGCGACTGCTCGATCTATGGCGATACGCTGGCCTACGAGCCGGTCTATCGCAACCTGGGCACCTGGGGCAGTTCCAGCGATCACGCCGTGTGGGATTTCGAAGTCACCAAGCCGGGCAAGTACATCGTGCGCATCGATTATGCCTGCGACGAAGCGGTGGCCGGCAATCCGTTTCAATTGGTCATTGGCGACACGGTCTTCGCCGCCAAGGTTCCCAGTACCGGCAACTGGGACAGCTACCGCCAGCACACGTTGGGACGCGCCACGCTCAAGCCGGGCCGTTATCAGGCCGTGCTGCGGCCAACCGGGGCGATCAACGGTTACTTGATGGACCTGAAAAGCGTGCGGATCACGCCCGTCGAAACCGACTGACGCGGAGCCGCTCGACAATGTCCACAGACTTTGCGCGTGTGATTTCTTGGCATTGCCATGCCCGGTGG
>CAMFLN010000610.1 GCA_945957305.1 uncultured Planctomycetaceae bacterium
GGGCTCGGAGATGTGTATAAGAGACAGGGGTAACGCTTTGGGGCAATGCGGTAAGTTGCCGCCCGAAAAGCTGGCCGCCTTGATGCCCAGCTCGCGCAAGCTGACGGAGCAGGCGTCCCAGCAGCGGCTCAACAACCAGACCAAATTTCCCTCCTTCGCCATTCTCGCTCACGTCCGTTCCGGCAAGGTCGAGGAGTACAATTCCTGGATCGCCGCTCTACCACAAAATCAGCGGAACCATCTCCGGTCGGCAGGCATCGATCCCGCAGTCTGGAATTGGTGCGGACAGAGCTTCGGCGAACTGACCGAGGCAAATCGCCAGGCACGCTTCGATGCAGCGGTCGCCTTGTTGCAGATCGCCACGGGCTCAGACTGGATCAGCCTCGACGATCAACTCGCTTTGCACGTGCGAGGCAATAAGGACAACGCTCCGATTCAATTTGATTTCTCGCCGCTGCTCTCCGATTCAGAGGCTGTCGAGCTCGGACCGAAGCTGGCCGAGCAAGTTCCGGCCAAGGGGGCCACGGCCGTGGCGGTGGCGCGGGCCATGCAGCGTGCCGGTCGCTACGCCGAAGCGGCCGAGTGGTGGCATTTGGCCGCGCGTGCGATGGATCCCGGTTCGCGGATCGCGCGTTGCCGTGCCGTGTTACATCGGGCGACGGCGCTGCACCAGGCCGGGCAGGACGATGCAGCTCGCGGCGCTCTGGCTCCGCTCTTGATTGGCAACGTGCCCAAAGAAGTGAAAGAGGAGTTCGAAAAGGTGCGTGCCGAGTTGCAGCCGCCGCCGGCCGCCGAAACAGCGGCGCCGCAGGCTTCGAGCTGGCGAACGAATGTTCGGCGGGTGCTGCATGCCGAGATTGCTGACGATAGGAGCACGGCAAACGTTCTCGTAGGCGCAATTGTGTAGACTCATTCAGAGAGCGTGAAAGATAATCGTCCGGCCGAGGATTTAACTGGCTCACAGGAAAGTGGGACAAATGCCAAACACGAACGTGCAAATCAAGGAATTCATGCGTGCGGTGCGCAACAGGCTGGGGGCCAGGGCCTTGGCTCGCGCGGCCGTTTGGTCCTTGCTGGCCGCTTCGTCCGTCATGCTCTTGATTGCGCTCTTTTACGTGGCGCAGGGGTACGCCGTCGACCGGCGCTGGTACGGAATTGTCGCACTCTTGGGCGGCTGTGCGGCCGCGATCGGCTGGTTCGCCAGCTTGGCCAGTCACGATCATGCAGCCCGCTTCGCTGATTCATTCTACGGTTTGCACGACACGCTCGTGTCGTGGCTTCATTTCTCACGGCGGCGGCAGACCGATGGCTTTTATGCCTTGCAGGCCGAGCAGGCCGCGAACTTGGTCGATGGTCTCGACGCTCGACGTATCGACTGGCGTCCTGGGCGTGCGCCGACGATTCTGGCGCTACTCCTGGCCGGGGCCGCGATCTCGCTCGCTTGGAAGCAACCGAGCGCCGCGGTCGAGCAGCGATTGGCGCTCGAAACCGCCGTGGCCAGGGAAACCGCGAAGATCAACGAAGAGCTCAAGGAGCTTGTCGAAGAGCTCAAGCAATCGACCAGTGATGACGAGCGCGAATTGCTCGAGCCGGATCAACTGCGCGAGATGGTCGAGCAACTGGCAACTACGCGCGACCAGAAAGAAGCGTTGCGGCAGTATGCCCGGCTGGAAAACAAGTTGAACGAGACCAAAGCCAAACTCGAGCAGCGGCACGATGAACATCTGATGCAATCCGCGGCGCGCGAACTGGACAAGACTCGCGAAACAAAGCCACTCGCCGAAAAGCTCGCGCAGAAGAAGTACGACGAAGCGGCGCAAGAACTTGAGCAAGCGCAGCCCGATGCCAAGAAGCCACTTACCGAACAGCAGAAAGAACTGGCGAAGCTGCGGGCCGCGGGGCAGCGAATGGCCGCCGCCGCCAAGAGCGCCGGCCGTTCGGGATCGAGCGCTTCCGCTTCGGGGGCGTCCCCGCAAAGCAAATCGGGCCAGTCCGGCAGCGGCGCTCAAGGCTCGAACGGTTCAGCCAGTGGCGCCAACAGCGCCGCTGGCGGTGGGGACCTGGAAAACAGCATCCAGGAGTTCGATGAAGCGATCGAACAGTGGGACCAGGCGCTGGCGGACGCGATTCGCCAAGAAAAGGCCGACGGCAAGTGTGATGCGGAGACGGCAGGGAAGTGCCAGGCCTGCCAGAAAAACGCCGGCGACAAGCTGAGCAAGCTCTCGAAGAACCTGAAACGCATGGCCGTCAAGCGCCTGGCCAGTGACAAGCTCTGCAAGCTCTGCCAGGCCTGCAGCGAATGCCAGTCCAGCTTGTGCCAGTGCGAAGGACAGAAACCAGGTGGAAAGAAAGCCGGCTCGAGCACCGTCGAATCGCGTCGCGACGAGCAAAGCGAGTTGGTCGACAATGGCCAAACACAATCGCTCCAGGGCATCAAGGGAGAAGGGCCCTCGCAAACCACGGTCGAAGCCGCCGAAGATGGTTCGGGCGTGTCGCGCCGCGCGGGCCCCGCCCCCACACGCAATTATCGGCGACAATACGAATCGTTTGTCAGTCGCGAGGACGTGCCCGAGCAAGTGAAGTCGGGCGTGCGCAACTACTTTGAATCGATTCATAAAATCGAGGAGCAAAAATGACGCTGGTGGCGGAACAGGCGCGCGAAGAGGCACAGCGATTTGTCGCGACATTTGCATCGATTCGCAACGAAGTGGCCAAGTTCATCGTCGGGCAGCAGCAGTTGGTCGACGACGTACTGGTGGCCATCGTCTGCGGCGGTCACGTGCTGCTCGAAGGTGTCCCCGGTCTCGGTAAGACGGCACTTGTGCACTGCATCAGTCAGGCGTTGCACTTGTCGTTTCGCCGCATTCAATTCACGCCTGACCTGTTGCCGGCGGACATCGTGGGTACCCAGGTGCTGCTCGAGCGCGATGGGCAGCGCACGCTCGATTTTCAACCCGGACCCGTATTTTGCAATGTGCTGTTGGCCGACGAAATCAACCGCGCCACGCCGAAAACACAATCCGCGCTCCTGGAAACGATGCAGGAGAAATCGGTGACCGTGGCGGGGCACACGCATCGCCTGGATAGCCCCTTCTTCGTGTTGGCCACGCAAAACCCCATCGAACAGGACGGAACTTATCCGCTGCCCGAGGCTCAGCTGGACCGCTTCTTTTTCAAGTTGCTGGTGCAGATGCCTTCACATCGTGAATTTGCCGAGATTCTGAATCGCACCGGCGGCAACGCGCACCCCGCGATTCAACCCGTTGCCACCGGGGAAGAAATTCTCGGCATGGGTCGCATTGTACGTGAGACGCCCATTGATGAAACGGTGCAGGATTTTCTCATTCAGATTGTCCGCGCGACGCACCCGGTAGATGGAGACGCCACGCCCGATGTGAAGCGTTATGTGCGGCACGGCGCCTCGCCGCGTGGCGCGCAAGCCATGTTGGCCGCCAGCCGGGCCCGTGCGCTGCTGGCTGGCCGGTATCACGTT
>CAMFLN010000611.1 GCA_945957305.1 uncultured Planctomycetaceae bacterium
AATCTGGGAAGATCGCCAGAACCACACCTTGCAATATCTGCTGGTCGATGTGCCGCAGTTTCCTGACCAGGCGCCCCGGGCCACGCATTTTAGTCAAATTGACGACAACACAGCGCATTGTGTCAGCGGCAACTCGCTCGCCTCGGGAGATTATCCCGTCGGCGTGGCAATTCCGGTGACACACCCTTTGGCCGAGTACAAGGAAACTCGGATGTTCCAGTTGGTGAATTTGCCGAACGCCCGGCGTCGACTTTTATACGATCGGCAGCAGCTCAAAGTCGAAGAAGCGAAACGGCTGCGCGGGTTGAGCGAGCGAACTACCGCCTGGTTTACGAACCAAAAACGCTGTCTGACCGAACGCGAGATCGCACTCTTACGTCAGCTAGATGGCGCAACGGTATCCCGGTTTGCCGGCCCTTATCTGCTGTCGATCGACGATCAGCCGAAGGTTGAGCCCGAAGAATTCCCCTTCGGCGGTCGCAATAGCCGGCATGCGTTGCTGTGCGCAGTGCTCATTGAATCGGGAACTCATGAAGCGCTCGCTGACCTGACAACTGCGTTGGAAAAGGATCGCCTGCCGAAGCCCAGCGAAGATCTGCGCTATCACGTGGGCTGGGTGGCGGCGTTTGCCATTGCCGAGCGCGACCCTTGGCCGGGCCTCGACGCTTGGCTCGCCAGCCTCCTCGACAAGGGACAGACAATCAGCACCGCCAGCGATCCGCCCCCCGAAGTCGGCGCTACGGCCGCGGCGATTTTGCTCGTGCGACATGGCGCCGCGACAGCCGATTTCGGCGTGCTCGATGTCAATGACCAGGATCTGCGCGGACTGGGAATTCCGGCGAGTCGTTTTTCAACGCCTGCCGCGCGACAGCAAGTCATCGAGTGGTGGCAACGCGAGAAAGCAAAGCCGAAAGCCGCGGGGGCCTGATTTCTGCGTGCCACGTCTGGCTGGTCCCGCCGTGCCAGAGTCGGCAAAACAGTGCTCGACAATCTAGCAGTAGCACATTCTTCGTTCCGACGAGGAGATTGTGAACGGCCCGCTAGTCTTTTCTCTCGCCAGACGTCAGCCCGCGGAGCACAGGCTCGGCGATGGTCATCAACGCCGCGAGTCCGCCATTCTCTTCGTTCAACTCGAGCGTCAATTGATCCCCCGCGGCGCTCGGCAGCAATTTCTTTGACAAGGCGTCAAAGTCGGGAAGCGACTTTTGCACCGTCGGGAGCTGCCCTACCGCATCGACCAGATGGCTCAATTCGGCGGATAGAGATGCCGCCGCCTGGGTGTCAGGCGATTGCACGATGACGCGCACCGCCACTTTGCGGGGCGGAAGCTCCAGCCCGAGGACGACCCAGTCTGCGCCGCGTGTGAGGTTCTTGGTTTCACCGCCGCCGAGAAACTGCGGCAGTCGCGGTACGATCGTCTCGAATGTTTTTCGTAGCTCGTCCGATGCCACCCAGGCAACGCTGACCGCCACGCGACCGACGGCCGACAAGGCATCCTGGATTTCAGGTCGTGGCACGCCCGGGTCCTTCTTCAGTCGCGCAATCGTTTCGGGGCTGCCTACGATCACGGCCTCGCTGAAGCGCGCGACCTGAATCGGTCGGCCGAATGCTTTTTCCAGTTCGCGGCGTGCTTCGGCAGCGATCGCCGTCGCCGGCGTGCGATTGTCGAGCGGCAGTACCAGGAAAAATGGCAACCGCCCCAAATCCATCAGACTGCCTACGAGATAAACGTCGACCGAAGCGTCGCGCGGCAACGCCTGGGTGAGCACATGGATCGGAACGGCCTGCGATTGCAGCCGATCACGCTCCGCGGCGGGCAGTTGCACGAGTTCGGACAGCCAGTCAATCGAGCTCTTCGGATCGAACGCCATCAGGTCGATATGCGCGACCCAGAGAGTTTGCCGATCGACAAACGGCGCCAAGAGGGCGCCGGCCGAATCGTCCGCAAATGCCCTGGCGACAATTCCTAACACCAAAAGCAGGACGAGCGAGAATGTGCCCGATCGTTTTGGCAAGCGGCACATCGGCGGTCTCCCGAACTTTTAGAGAACGATGCGTCGTTACAGCATGCTGCGGCCGGCACTGTTTCTCGGCCTTGCCACAGGTTACCAACGCTGCCTGGCGTGATACACTCTACCAATTACCACAGTTGGAGGTTTGAAGGTTTCAATTCCCCACTACTTATACGGCAAGGTCGTGCAGCATTTTTCGCTGAAACGCAATCGATGAATTACCGAATTTTGTTGGCCAGCCTGGTTATGAGTATGACATTTGCCACAGCGCATGCCGATTTCCCCGAAGTCGAGCAGCTGCCTTCCCGCGGTGAGCTGCCTGATCCGCTGGTGATGTTGGATGGCACTCCTGTCCAGACAGCGGAACAGTGGCGCGAAAAGCGCCGCCCCGAGCTAATCAGGCTTTTTCAATGGTACATGTACGGTGCGCCCCCCGCGGCGCCCGCCATTTCGTCCAAGGTGGAAACCACGGACGAAATCCTGGGCGGAAAAGCACACTTGAAACAGGTCACCATCTCGTTCGGCCCCCCAGGGCGCGAGCATGAGGGGCGGATCAATCTGCTGCTCGTCGTGCCCCGCGCGGCCGCCCAAAAGCCTGCTCCCGTACTGCTGGGTCTGAATTTTCGCGGCAACCACATGGTGCTGAATCACCCCAGCATCAAGTTGCCGACGCTGTGGATGCCCCAGGCGCCGGGCATCGTCGACAATCGCGCGGTCGAAGAAGGGCGCGGCGCCGAAGCGCCGCATTGGCCGCTGGAAAAGCTCGTCGACCGCGGCTACGCGATGGCGACGTTCTATCATGGCGACGTAAAGCTCGATAAACCAACCTGGGATGATGGCGCAGCGACGCTGTATTACCAGGCAGGCCAGACCGAACCGGCCGAACACGAGTGGGGCACGATCGCGGTTTGGGCCTGGGGGCTGAGCCGCGCGCTCGATTACCTGGTGACCGATCCGGAAATCGATGGCCGCCGCGTCGCCGTTTTTGGCCACTCGCGCAATGGCAAGACCGCGCTACTCGCGGGCGCACTCGACGAACGCTTTGCGCTCGTGATTCCGTCGCAGGCAGGTTGCGGGGGAACTGCTCCGAGCCGCGGGACCATTGGCGAATCGGTCGAACGAATCAACACCGTATTTCCGCATTGGTTCAACGATACGTTTCCCAAGTTCAATCGCCGGACGGATAAGTTGCCGTTCGATCAGCATTGCTTGATGGCCCTGGTCGCCCCGCGCCCGCTGTTGCTCACCAACGCCACGGGTGACCAATGGGCCAACCCCAGCGGCCAGTTCGAAATGCTCAAACAGGCCGAGCCGGTCTTCAAACTGCTCGGCACCGAAGGGTGCGGCGCCGAGCAGATGCCGCCCGAAGATCAGTTGGTGAACACTCACCTGGGCTACTTCATCCGCCCGGGCAAGCACAACATGGGCGAGGTCGAATGGTCGCAATGGCTGGATTTCGCCGACAAACACATGAAGCGTTA
>CAMFLN010000612.1 GCA_945957305.1 uncultured Planctomycetaceae bacterium
CGCCAATACTTTTGAAGCGTGTCATTACCTGTGGCAGATGCACCTGACCGGCACGCTGCAGCTCGATTTCCGGCCCGTGAATGCCACGGTTGGTTATCATCAACCATGCCACTTGCGGGCCTTGGGGATTGGCTCGCCGGGTGAAAGCCTGCTGCGGTTGATCCCGGGACTTTCGGTACAGTCGAACGATCACGGATGCTCAGGCATGGCCGGCACCTATGGCTTGGCGCGGAAGAATTACCGCAATAGTCTGCGGGCGGGCTGGGGACTGATCTCGGCCATGCGCGACGGCAGTTTTCAGGCCGGCGCCACCGAGTGCAGCGCCTGTAAAATGCAGATGGAGCAAGGCACTTCCAAGCCGACGATTCACCCGCTCAAACTGCTTGCCCTGGCCTACGGCGCCATGCCCGACGTGGCGGCACTGTTGACGGCTCGCAGCGAGGAATTGGTAGTGACATGAAGGTGCAACTACGCCTATTCGCTGTCGCGCGCGAAATTGCCAAATGCGACGCCTTGGACTTGGATCTGCCCGCAGGCGCGACGATTGGCAAGCACTGGTCGCGCAACTGCCGGGACTGGCCGGAATTTCGCGTCACTTGATGTTTGCGCTCGGCACGGAATACGCAACCGATGACACAATGATTCCTGACGGCAGCCAGATTGCTTGTATTCCGCCGGTGAGCGGAGGATAGGTTCATGGTCGAGTTGACAACCCAGCCCATCGACACGGCAGCCGTGCTATCGAATGTTAATTCGCACGCGGCAGGCGCGGTCGTGTTGTTTCTGGGGACCGCACGAGAATTTACGGCGGGGCGGCAAACGGCCTCGCTCGAGTACGAATGCTTCGCCGAAATGGCGCAAGCCAAGCTGGCCGAAATCGAAGCGACGGCGCGCGCGCGCTGGCCCCTCATCGGCTGCTCGATCGTACACCGCCTGGGCCCTGTGGCACTGGGAGAAGCGAGCGTGGCCGTGGCCGTTAGCTCGCCGCATCGGGACGTGGCGTTCGAGGCGGGCAAATGGCTGATTGATACCTTAAAGGTCGTCGTGCCAATTTGGAAAAAAGAGCATTGGGCCGACGGTACCACCGAATGGGTCCACCCCGGCGTGACACCCGGACGAGCGGCGGAAAAATCGGCTCCGTTGCAATAGCCGCACCGTTCGAGGAAGATGAACGCATGGGCTCATTGGTCACAAATTCCGCTGCTGCGCCGCACTCGATTCCCCATCGGGAACCGCTCGTAGATCGCTTCGGCCGCTTGCATACCAATTTGCGCATCAGCGTCACCGATCGCTGCAATATTCGCTGTTTCTATTGCATGCCGGCCGAGAACGTACAGTTCAAACCACGGCATGAGATCCTCACGTTTGAAGAGATTACCCGCTTCGTGCGCGTCGTCGCACAAATGGGCATCAACAAGCTGCGACTCACGGGGGGCGAGCCGCTGGTGCGGCAAAACATTGACGAGCTCGTGCGCGCTCTGGCCAAGGTGCCGGGGATCGATGACATTGCGCTGACGACCAACGGCATTCTCCTGGCTGAGCAGGCCCAGGCATTGCGAGCCGCGGGCCTGAAGCGTCTGAACGTCAGCCTCGACGCTCTGGACGCAGAAACGTTTCGCAAGATCGCCCGCCGCGACGGCTTCGAGCGCATTCTCGAAGGCCTGCGCGTCGCTCAGCAAGTCGGCTTCGAGCGCATCAAGTTGAATGCAGTCGCCATTCGCGGAATTACCGAGGCGCAGATCGTACCGCTGGCGGGCTTCGCCCGGCAAAATGGGTTTGAGCTTCGGTTTATCGAGTTCATGCCGCTGGATGCGGACGGCGCTTGGGACAATTCGCAAGTGATCCCGGGCGAAGAGATTCGTCGTGTGCTGGAAACCGAGATTGGGCCGCTGGCCCCGCTACCGGTCGTCGACGCCAGCCAACCGGCGACTGATTTCCGCTTCATCGACGGCGGAGGCACCATCGGCTTTATTAACCCGGTGACGCAACCGTTTTGTGGTGACTGCAATCGGCTGCGGCTGACAGCCGAGGGTCAGGTGCGGAATTGCTTGTTCTCGACCGAGGAATGGGACGCCCGCGCGCTATTGCGCCGCGGCGGCCAGGATGAGGAATTGGCGGAGCTTGTGCGCGATTGCATTCGCGTTAAGAAAGCAGGCCACGGCATCAACAGCGACGAATTCCTCAAACCTCAGCGCGCCATGTATCAAATCGGCGGCTGAGGCTCTCGCTCCCGTGCCAGCACCTTCTTGCTGGCATCAGTCGAGGCCATTCGGGGCATTTCGCCCGCCGGAAACGGCCGGCGCCCGAGCGAAGCGGACGCATCGCGATTGACCGCTACCAAGACTGCCGACTACGATCCGCCGCTCTGTAACCTTCAAGCGCGGATTCCGAGGTCCCGGATGTCGGATCAGACCGTGCGGCCAAATCGCCGTGGCAGCAGAATCGTGATCGTCGTCGTAGCGACGCTCGCGACCGGCTGCGCTGCGTTCCAAGCCACGCAGCAGCCCGGCAAGAAGGATATCTCGGTCCTGACGCCGGGCATGCCCCGCACCCATGTGATTGCCGAGTTGGGCTCGCCGCTCTGGAGCGACGAGCGCGACGGTGACATCGTCGATGTGTTCGCGTTCAAGCAGGGCTATTCCAAAGGTGTGAAGGCGGGCCGCGCCCTGGTGCACGGGGCCGCGGACGTGGCCACTTTCGGCCTATGGGAAGTCGTCGGCATCCCGGCGGAAATGATTGCGGACGGTACCGATGTTCGTGTCGAGGTCCATTACGACCCACGTCAGGTCGTCCGCTCGGTTGACGTGATCAAAGGCGAAAAGATCTTTGCCAAGCCGAAGGTGGCCTGGTGGCAAAAGCCGAAAAACAGCAAATCGCGTACAAACTCGCCGACGCTGAATCTCAAGTCGGGGGAGACTTCGATCGTGGAATCGGAGGATGATCCGCCCGACGTGGAAGTCGCCGAGGATACCACCGAATCGCGCCGTCGCGAGCGCAAGTAAACTTACCCGCATCACGGCGTCCAGGATGGACGGTTCGCCGTTACCTATGTCTCAGGGAGGATAGTCATGAACCTGCGTTTGTTCGCATTCTCGCTCGTGGGATTGTCATGCATTACCGCCTACGTCGTCGCGCAGCAACCCCAGCAGCCGCAACAAGGGCTACGCCCCTTACCGCGAGTGTTTTTCGATGTCTCGGCGGACGGTCGCAACCTGGGCCGCATCGTCATCGAGTTGCGGCCTGACGTGGTGCCCAAGACGGCCGAAAACTTCCGCGCGCTGTGCACGGGGGAGCGCGGCTACGGTTATAAGCTGTGCAAATTCCATCGCGTGATTCCCGGTTTTATGTGCCAAGGGGGAGACATTACCAACGGCGACGGCACCGGCGGCAAGTCGATCTATGGCCGCAAGTTTCCGGACGAGAATTTCAAGCTCAAGCACACGGGGCCCGGCGTGCTGAGCATGGCGAATTCAGGCCCCAACACGAAC
>CAMFLN010000613.1 GCA_945957305.1 uncultured Planctomycetaceae bacterium
AGACAGGTCAACCGCGCGACGCCGCCTGCAGCCACTTCCAACGTAATCGTTTCGAATTCCGGCACGCCATGCTCCGTATGACAAGATCTTGGTGATAATCCCCAACGCACGAAGGTTAGGGCGGTGGCTTAGGACTTAATGACGACGTAACCTACTTGGCGGCGACATTCTCTTGCGCCTTGTCACGCAGCACCCGACGCAGAATCTTGCCGATGCTGCTTTTTGGCAATGCTGGCAGGAAGTGCACCTGCGACGGGGCCTTGAATTTGGCCACATGCCGGCACACGTGCTCGACCACTTCCTGTTCGCTGACCGGAGCGCCGGGCTTCGACACCACGAAGGCCACGACATTCTCGCCGTAGACGTCGTCCGGCACACCAACGACCGCGGCCTCGGCCACGGACGGATGCTCGTGCAGCACGGCCTCGAGTTCGGCAGGGTAAATGTTTTCTCCGCCGCGAATGATCATATCCTTCTTGCGATCCACCACGAACAGGTAGCCGTCGTCGTCAAGGTAACCGACGTCCCCCGTATGGAGCCAGCCGTCTCGCAATACCTGCGCCGTGTCCTCAGGACGATTGTGGTAGCCCTGCATCACGATCGGGCCGCGCAGGCAAATTTCTCCGCGATCTCCGGCGGCCAGTGGTCGATCCATCTCGTCGAGAATCTGCAATTCGGTGTTGCAGTAGGCGCGGCCCGCCGAACCGGGCCGATACGGCTCGCTACGCCGATTGGCCGTTCCGAGCCCTGTCCCTTCGGTCAAGCCATAGACCTCTCGAATGCGAGTCGGATAGTGGCGCATAAAAGCCTGGGCCAGTTCCACCGGCAATGGTGCGCCGCCGCAAACGATTTCGACCAATGAGGTCAGGTCGTATTCTTTGGCTTTCGGATGATGCAGCAGGACGGCCAGAATCGTCGGCACGGCCGCCGTCGCCGTACAGCGGTTCTTGTCGATCAAGCTCATGAACTGCTCAGGTTCAAACCAGCGCAGTTGAATCAAACGCGTGCAGTCGGCCAGATAGTCGGGCGTCATCAACAGATCGTGCATGATGGCCACGCCGAAAATATGCGCAATCGGCATGGCGCTGATCGTGATGCGCGGCCCTGGCCAGCGGTCGAGTTCGGCCGCCTCGACCACCGCCTCGGCGCTGGCCAGCAAATTGCCGTGTGACAAGAGCACTCCCTTGGGACGCCCGGTCGTGCCCGAGGAGTAGAGCATGACCGCGATATCCTTATCTGCGATTCTCGGCAACGACGTGCGCGGCGCAAATTCGAGCAGGGCATCCAGCGAATACTCCTGCGGTATCGCTTGCGGATCGTCCCGCCCCCCTTGCACCAGGATATGCGTCACGTGCGTCAACCCTGCGACAGCCTCGCGGACGATTGGCAATCGATCAAGGTCGGTCATCACCATCTGGGCCTGCGTATCGGCCAGCACGTAACGCAACTCGGCCGCAGCCGCTTGCGGCATCACCGGAACGGCCGTGGCGCCACAGCGAAAGATGCCTTGAAACACAGGGTACACCAGCGCGTGATTCATCATCAGGACCACCGCCTTGCTCCCCGGCTTCAAGCCAAGTTCGGCAAAGGCCGCCTGCAAACGCTGCCCCCGCTCGAGCAGTTGGACGTAGCTGAATTGCTCCGAGCCGATTTCGTAACAAACCCGTTCTCCCAAGCGAGCTGCTGCCGATTCAGCCAATTCCGCAAGATTTGCAAGCGCCATACTTCTCCCCTCGCCACCAGGAAAACTCTTGGTTCAAGATATGCTCTGCCGCGCCGATGATTCCACGAAATGCTTCCGCGGACGCAGCGACGGCCTGTGTCCCCTCTGACAGGTCAACATACCGAATCCAACAGCGAATGCCGCGCAAAAACCGCGGATATTTAGTCAGCGGTCTCGCTGCACTAGAGAGTCGTCATAGCCCCAGCCCGTTTAGCGGGCAGTTCGCAGGACTCCCCTGCCTTAACCGTGTTGCGCCGCGTCCCCGCGCTAATCAATAAACAGGCGGCGCAAAAGCGGATTCAAGAATCGCCCCGCAGGATCGAGACGACGGCGAACTGCCAGAAACCGCTGCCAATGCGGATACAGCTCGGCGAGATCGCGTGCCGCCAAGCTATGCATTTTTCCCCAGTGCGGACGACCCTGCTGCCGGCGGAAGATCGCTTCTGCATCGGCAAAAAACTCCTGGTGCCGCAGCTCGGCCCCCTGGTGAATCGATATCGCCACGGTCGCCCGCCCCGAGGCGTTGCTGAGAAAAATATCATCCGCCGCCTGGGTGCGAAATTCGATCGGCCAGGTCACGGACGAATGCTTGCGCTGCATCAAGTCGCGAATTTGCAGAAAGCACTCGACCCCGCGCTCGGCCGGGACGGAGTATTCCATTTCATTAAAGCGGTTCTCGCGCGCGGTCGGGAAAATCTGCCAACTCTCGCCGACACGATCGCGCTCGGCGCTGGCCAGGCCAGCCCCTTGGCCGTCCCCTTCCTCGGGCTCTGGCGTGGCGGGCAGTTCTGTCGGGTTCAGTGTTTTGGTAAATGCACAATCGTCCGTCGGGTACCAGAAGAATTCGAAGTGTCGATTCGCATGCGTCCGCTCATCGAGCGTCGCCAGGCAATGTTCCAGCGGCTCGCGCCGTACTTGCTCATGCAAGCGATAGAGGGGCAACAGCCTGAGCCGTAATGATGTGATCACGCCTAACGACCCCAGCGAGACGCGCGCCGCGGCAAACAGCTCGGAGTCGCTCTCCGCCGAGCAATCGACCACGTCCCCCGTGGCGGTCACCATTTGCAGCCCCACGACCTGCGTCGAAATGCTGCCTAACGTCGGGCCGGTGCCGTGTGTACCAGTCGAAACCGCTCCGGCGATGGCTTGCCGATCGATGTCCCCCTGATTCTCCAAGGCCAGGCCCCGCTTGGCCAACGGGGCACCAAGCTCGTGGATCTTAGTCCCGGCGTGGACCGCGGCCGTGCGACGGACGGTATCGGCCCACTGCACCCCTCGGAGGGAATCCAGCGAAATGAGCACGTCATCCGTCGCGCACAACGGCATGAATGAATGCCCCGTGCCGGCCACGCGCACGACCTGCTGACTTGCTGCGGCGCGGCGGACGATTGTGGCGACTTCACCATCAGAGGTGGGAAAAAGAACTTCCCGCGGCTGGCACTTTACCGAGCCAGACCAATTCGACCAATCGGCCATCGAGCGGTTCCTTCAGGTCATTCCTGCGGTGCGCGAAACACCTCCGAATGCTAACCGATCGATCGTGACGCTGCGAGAAGTGGGCGCTCCGAGGGCGTTTCCTCCTGGCGCCGGGTGTATTCGACGAGAATCGCCAGCCATACGAAGCTCAGAAGCGCGACCAGCAATGCCCAGGGCTGCATTTCCTTCTTGAGCATGGTGTCGTAGAGACCGTGAAGGACCATCGGGACTCCAAGCACCATGAGGACTTTAAGGGCGAGATCTCCCCAACCCTCTATGGAGT
>CAMFLN010000614.1 GCA_945957305.1 uncultured Planctomycetaceae bacterium
CGAGATTCCTCTACGTCTCGTGGGCTCGGAGATGTGTATAAGAGACAGGGCTTCGTGGTAGTTATCAAGCGCCGTGCACCATGGCGTAGAGGTCCAGATTCGCGCGATCGGCAATGATCGTGAACAAGTCCCGGATTTGGGCCAGTCCTTCGACCAACTGGAAATCATGCCCGGCCGGGGCAGACTTAGCCCCCAGGATGTAAAAGTCCGGCTCCGCCGTGATCAGTCGCTGCGGAGCGGTCGAGGCGAACTCCTGATGTGACGCTACTTGAGCGATGCGCAATTCGCCGAATGACAACGGGTCCTCACCCGTCTGGCGGCGGCCCGAGGCGTCGAAAACGATGTCCACTTTGTCGATCTTTTCTCCTTCGGCCGATCGGACGCGCAGGCGGAAGCCTGTTAACTCGTCCTCGGCCGCAGGCTCCTCGCCTGGCTCAATATCTCTTTCAATTGCCAGGACTTCGTGCCCCAGTTTCAGGCAGTCAGCCAGCAGATCTGTCCTCGCCAGCGGAGTGAAATAGGCATCGGCCACCGCGCGCGCCGGAAGCACCGCCGCGGGGTCGGGAGGTTGCCACCCAGGGTTTTGTGCCGCGATGGCTGCGATGCCCAGCGGAGAAATGCTGGCGCGCCACGAGAGCGCCGCGTCCGAGTTCCGCATGGCGCTGACCACCGCCAGGCTGCGGTCATAGACCAGCACATCGTAGCCGAGGTAGCGGGCGTACAGCGCGGCTTCGAGACCCACGGGGCCAGCCCCCACAATGGCGATCGAGGCGGGGGTATCAACGGCCATGGGCAAGTGGCGCGGGATTAGTCGCGCGATCCAGTTGAAAGGGAGTAAGGTCAAACGCCGGCGTCTGCCCGAGCATCAGTTGCCGCATGACCACTGCCGTGGCGGGCGAAAACTGCAACCCGCTGCGGAAGTGTCCCGCCGCGACGAAAGCATTATCGAAACCAGGCACGCGGCCCAGGTAAGGGCGTTCATCCGGCGTCGCAGGACGCAGCCCCGCCCAAGAAGTTTCGAGCGTCGCGTCACCCAGGGCCGGGACCAGGCGCGTGGCGAAGCGCAACAACTCTCCGATGGCTTCGACCGTGGTCCGCTTTACGAAGCCGACGTCCTCTTCGGTCGAGCCGACGAGCGTGCGACCGTCGATGCGTGGCACCAGGTAACGTTTGCCCAAGTTGATGACGCGATCGATCACGCGCGACTCGCTACGCAATAGCGCCATTTGCCCGCGAATTGGTTTGAGCGGGACTTCACTCCCTAAGCGCGCGAGGAGGGGGCCGCTCCACGAGCCACTGGTCACGCAAAATGCGCCAGCAGGGAGGCGATCGGTTGCGGTGCGAACGGCTTCCAGGCGAGGGCCGTCTGTCTCGAAGTCTTCGGCGCCCGCGCCCTCGGTGATCATGACGCCACGTTGCCGGCAGGCAGCGATCAAGGCACGCAAATGGCGGGGATTGCGTAGTTGCGCCTCGTCAGGGGCAAACAGTGCGGCTGATAACCCACCCGCGGAAAGTCGGTTCGCCAGCCCTGGCTCGATTTCCGCCAGTCGTGCGTTGGGCACCATCTCGGCCCGAATTCCTTGGCGCCGCCACTCGGTGCATTGCTGCTGGACGGAGTCGGCTTCGCCGGACGACTCTGCCAGGTACATTCCGCCCGTGGGTCGATATTCATTATCGATGCCGGTTTCGTCGCGAAGCTGGGCGGACCACCGCGGATGCAAATCGTGCGAGAGACGAATCAGGCGTTCGTAGGGAGTGCACGGCGCGGCAATATCGCCGGGCGGAAGGATGCCTGCTCCGGCCCACGATGCTTCCTGACCGATTGCGCCCCGTTCGAGGATGCGCACCTGGGCACCCTGGCCGGCCAACTCGTAGGCCAACGAGAGACCAATGACACCGCCGCCGAGAATGAGAAAGTCGTCCACCTAAGCCGCTCCGGTCGCCCTCTGCGTTGTGCCACGAAAGGTCCGCGGCATGCGGCCCCTCGCCTGGGCATTGTAACAACTCGGGGGGCGGCTGCGGCGCGCCCCTTCTAAAGGCGCCTGCGGCGCGCCGGCTAAACGGGTCAGTCCGGCCGGTGTCCCGCCAGGAGGCGGCGCAGTAGTCGCTCGTCCACGCGCCCCCGAAAGCGTTCGCGGCCGTCGATTTCGACCACGGGGACGCAGCAATCGTACCGGCTTCGCAGCTCGGCATCGGTATCAATGTCGACAAGCGAGGGGTGCAGTCCCTGCCGCTGGAGCACGGCCAACGCATCGTCACAGAGATGGCAACCCTGGCGCGTATAGAGAACAACTTGCATCGGCATGGCGGGTGGCAGAGTGGTGAACGGAGGAGGTCGCGGCGGTTTTGGCGAAAATTGACGACGGCCACTCTGCCAGTGTATCGCCGCGCGCGGTCGATGCCTGTGATGCGATGACATGAAGCAGCAAACCCAAGCGGAAAGGGAATGCGGAACTGCAGCGCCGCTGTGCGCAAGAAATGATTCACGTCGCGCGCCATAGCGCGCTGCGTCGCTGCGCGCTTAAATCGGGGTTCGAACGGGCGGATCGTGAGGCGGGGAGAGCCGGCACTGCGGGGGTGATTTTAGAATGTCAAGGGCCGGGAAATGGAACTTGTAAGCCATTGCTAATTTTGGACTTGCGGTGGCTGCTTGCTTTCTCGTCAAAGCGCCCGCTAGGATGGGATTGTGAAGCGATTGGGGCACCGGCAGCAGGATTGGTTGCCGATTCCAAAAAGCTTCAGTTTCAAGAGGGAACGACGCACGTGGCGAGGGCCTTTCTCGCCGGTGGCCAGGGAAGGTGAACTGCCGTCCCACACTTCGCCCTTGGCCCCCTAGTTTTGGTGTGTAGCACCATGCGTAGCGTTTCCTATAAACGTGGTCCGATCCCCCACGAACGGAGTAGTTCCACTCCCATGGCGCGCCCCGTGAGCCGCGGGGTACCCCTCAGCAAACGCGCCCGCGGGGGCGACCGCAATGAGCGGCTGCCATTTGCCCCGCCCGAGAACTGGTACGAACCCAAGGAGGACGGGGCTCCCTACCGGATCGTGGTCCAGAACCCGGGGCCGAACTACCGGCACGTCGTGACGCCGCAAGAAGTGCGCGATCGGCTGGCGCAACTGCCAAGTTCGTTCCTTCGCCCCCTGGAAGTGGTGCAGTTCAGCCGTATTACGCGCAAGAAGCAGAGTTTTCCCTGCTATGGGATGCAGTGGGGAACTACGTTGTACCTGTATCCGATCGAGTCCAACTTGATTGAGTACTACTCGCAGCCGCCGAAGCCGGCCCAGTTGAACGAGGCGCGGATGTACGGCGGTCGTTGGACGCGGGAAGCCAGCGGCGGTTGGAAGCTCGTCTGGACCGAGTCCGCGATCAAGGATTTCTATCTCAACAACATCCTGATTCACGAGCTGGGGCACCTGCTCGACGATCGCAATTCCCGCCCGGTCGACCGCGAGCGCTTCGCCGAGTGGTTCGCCGTGAAG
>CAMFLN010000615.1 GCA_945957305.1 uncultured Planctomycetaceae bacterium
CCGCTGAGTTTATCAATCGAGAGTACCTGACTGCATCATCTGTGCTTCCCAGCCTTACTCCAACTACGAGGCCAATTGTCAATCCGCTGACTTTGATCGTTACGGCAAAAACTGACGCCGACTTTGGGCAGCTCCAGCAAAAACTTAACGCATTGCAGAGCCTGCCCCTAGAGGCTAACCCAATCTTTCAGGCCCTGGAAAGGCTGGGCAACGTACATGATGCTCGCTTCGTGTTTTTACCCAATAACCAACTTGCCGTCGTAACGACCTACGACGACGATTTTGACGCCTACATCGATCTCTTTGTCGACGAAATTGGCGACGTATTCAACATTATTCTGGCGCACGTGAAGGACGCGCCACCTGGGCGTGTGCAGGACAATCGCGAGGCATTTCGTGCCTTCGTGCGCGCAAATGATGTAGCTCCGACCGGTGTCATGTACAGCGCATATCCAACATTACGAGTGCGGGACATCAAGGACTTGAAGCGAGCCGCGGATGCTAAGCAATGATCCATATGCGCGTTAATTGGCGTCGTGTCAATGCACTGTCTGGCTCAACTTATCGCGGCTGACTGAGACGGAGACAGAAAGCTAAAGCCGTGAGTCCATTTGATCGCTCGTCACATGCCTCATCGACTTCGTCGCCTAGCGAGGAGGCATCGTTTGCCGACGTGCTGAGCGCGGAGCTTGCATATGTTGCTCGGCGTCGCTCGGGCGGCAGGCAACGTGATCCTGCGACATCGCAAGACGAGGAGTGCCTGCTCAATGAGTATCGCTCAAAGCAACTGACGCGTGCGCGCAGACGTCATTTTGCAAAGGCGCGCCGCGAAATCGAGAGTTTGTTGGATACCGTCAAATTGCAGACGGGTGAGGATCGAAGGGCTTCGCAAGACGCACTGAATAAGATTGATGAGATACTGCAACAAGCTGAAAATAACGCGAACAGAGATGCAGATGCCGAGATCGATAAGGAACGTCAGCGACGACAACAGGATGCAGTAGCTCAGCACACGAAGACTACAGAAGCCAGGAAGCAAGCGACCGCCATACGGTCCGCCCGTGACGGGAAACGAAACAAGTCGCTCGCACCATCCCGTGACGACATCGAGCATCAGCTAGTGAAAGGCACCTTGCGCGATGCAGCCGACCGTAACCTAGTGGGACTGGCACTCTCAGGGGGCGGTATCCGAAGCGCGACGTTCAACTTAGGGCTTCTGCAAGGCCTTGCCGATCTAGGACTGATCAAACGACTCGATTACCTCTCGACTGTCTCTGGCGGAGGTTACATCGGAAGTTGGCTGGCCGCCTGGATATATCGGGAGAAAGATGTCGTTCAAGTCGAAAAGCAGCTCCGCAATAGCCGCGTTAAACAAGCAGAGGGACGAAAGGACGGCAACTCGGCGCCGGTGGAGGACGAGCCGGATCCAATCCACCATTTGCGTTCGTACAGCAATTACCTGGCACCCCG
Organism: uncultured Planctomycetaceae bacterium; assembly: GCA_945957305.1. Taxonomy (GTDB): domain Bacteria; phylum Planctomycetota; class Planctomycetia; order Pirellulales; family JACPPG01; genus JACPPG01. The sequence continues at coordinate 1,471 of CAMFLN010000615.1, forward strand.
ACCATCATTGATGTCGACCGACGCCTGGGTCCTAGTGACGATCTATCTGCGTAATCTCGCCTTGAATCAGTTGATGCTCATCCCGGCAATTATCTCCCTGTTGCTGTTGCCGAGATTCGTACTGCTCTTCTATTACTGGGGAGAGTCCGCCACGGGGGGCGACTACGTCCAGATCGCATTGCTGGTGATTATTGGCAGCTTGCTGATTCTGGCTTCGATCGTCGCCTGGATGGGGGTCAATCGCGTTCGTGAGCCCTCGGGTGACCGCCGACGTCGCAAGTCCTTAAGTTCCGCGCGAATTGGTGTTCTAGTGATCTTGCCGCTGGTACTGGCCAGCGTACTGTGTAGTTGGTTCGCTTGGGATGCCCCACTGCGTGAGTCCAATGAAACCGAAGGGCGGAACATCCTGGCCACGTGGCTCCGTTCCTTCCAGCAGCCAGAGCATGAGGTTTTGAGCGCGTGCGCGTTATTCGGCGCGATTGCGGTCGGCATCTACAGCGTGGTGAATCTGCTATTGTTTGTAAGCGAGGTTGTTTGCGCTCTTCGGTCGGGATTGTGCGCTGCCTGGGCGGTCATTGCCAAGGTTTTCTGGTTCGAGTATTGGAAGTACGCCTTGTATGATCTCGTCGCGGCTTTTTTGGGAGGAGCCCTGGTTGGCTCAGCTTTTGCCATCGGCTATCAATTTTGGCGACCACCGAACGACGTCGCCCTTCACGACCAAGTGCGGCAACTGGCTTTAATAATGACGTTCGGCCCAGCGGTGATTTTAGTCGCTTTCTTTCTGGCAACGATCATTTGGATCGGCCTAATGGGTCGCGACCTAACTGACCCTGAGCGCGAATGGTGGGCCAGTCTCAATGGAAACGTCTTGCGGGCCGCATTCTTGCTATTCGTGTATTTTGGGCTGGCTCTATTTGGCGTTCCGTTGTTGATTCTGGCAACACCTATCGGTGTAAAGCTTTTGACCAGCGGTTGGGCCTTGACCACAGCGACCGGTCTGCTTGCCGCCGGAAGCTCAAAAACAGGCAAGTCCCGCAAAGCATGGCCGCTAGAGGTTCTTGCGCGTGCGGCTCCATTCGTATTTCTCATTGGCCTGATGGTTGCCCTAGCACAGTTATTGCATGCGGTGCTCGACAACCCGCCTGCGCCGAGTGCTGTCGCAACGACTTCGCACAGTCCGAGTGAACCTGAAGTTCATGTAATAGAAACGGTGGACGAGGACAACCAGGCGATCTGCCGCCGCCGAACACGTCGACATGACGAGTCAGTCGACTACGAGGCTCAGCGTATCAAGAGCTATTGGTCTGGGATATTCGGTGATAGCTCCAATGCGATGGACGACAAGGCGCAAGCTATGGCGTGGCATCAGCTCGCCTTTAAGTGGGGTGCCTGTCTCGCGGCCTGTGGAGCGGTTTCGCTCATCGCTTCCTGGTATGTCGGGGTCAATCGGTTTTCATTGCAGCAAATGTATGCTTACCGGCTGATCCGCTGTTATCTCGGCGCATCGCGCCGCAAGCGGCCAGAGGTCGTGCCGCAGGGGGCAAAAACCAATGTTTCAGAGGTCGACCTGCGCGACCCAGATCCAATCACCGGTTTTGATCCTCACGATGATTTTCCCTTGGCGAAGCTCGCGGAAACACCTACAGCACCTTATTTGCTGGTAAATACAGCACTGAACCTTGTACAGGATGCCGATCTGGCGTGGCAGGAGCGCAAAGCTGCGGCATTTATCTTATCGCCACACTATGCCGGTAACCGTCTAACCCGGTATCGTTCCATGCCCGACTATGGGGGATCCGTCACGTTGGGTGAGGCAGTGTCGATTTCCGGAGCGGCGGCTAGCCCGAACATGGGATATCACTCTTCTCCGGCGGTTACTGCGCTGTTAACGATTTTCAATGTGAGATTGGGCGCCTGGATGGCCAATCCAACTTCTGATTCGTCGTGGCGTTTACGTGAGCCGAGGATGTCACTCGCATTGCTACTCAGTGAACTAATGGGTTGGACC
>CAMFLN010000616.1 GCA_945957305.1 uncultured Planctomycetaceae bacterium
AGTAGCAGTCAATTGTGAGGAAATGATGAGCGACCCCTCAGCACAGGCCTCGGCGAGGGGAAGACTATAGATAAATGTCTTGCACCCGGCTTTGCGGCAAGGAATGGGAAGTGTCGGGTGACCTATTTTCGAAATCGCAGCTTCTTGGCCGTGAGTGCTGCTCGCAGCGTCTCGATTCCTTTTGGACCCAGGCCGTGCAGGTAAAGCAATTCGGTCTCGCGCACTTTGGTCAGATCGTCGAGTGATGAGTAGCCCGCCCGGGCCAGGGCGCGCAGGGCCGGCTGCGACAGGCCGGCGGGGAAGTCATCTTGGATACGCGCGGCTAACTTGTCGGCGGCCGCTCGTTGGCGCTTGTCGGTCTTCAACGGGCAAGGAGGCGCCGCTTTGGTCACGCGCTTTCGAGGCATCGGTTTCTTCTCGATTCTCACTGTCGGCGAAAAGCCGATGCTGCGGAACGGGCGCTACCAAGCGCAGGAGCGCTATTCGGCGCGTGGCAATTGCGCGAGCACCTCTCCCCACGGCACCAGTACGATCGCGCAAGGCTTGGCCGCGCCATTATGACAAGCGAACAGTCCCTGCGGAAAGTGTTTGCCCAGTGGAACGTCGACAATCTCGATGCCGTCGGTGGCTTGTACGCCCGGCACGGAGAACTCTCCTACGAAGCGACAGCCGCCAGTCGATTCGAAGGCGACAAATTTACCCCGGCTCTGGTCCGAAACCACGAGCATTTTGTGCGTGTTGCTCGCCAGGGCGACCCCTTCCAGATCGCCCACCAGGCCATGTTCGCCGACCCGCGCCAGCAACGCGCCGGGTGTGGGGTCGTCCGGTCGCGCGCCGAGGCGCCAGATCCCTCGTCGCTCTTCCGTGATGAACACTTGCGCGGACTCATCGCGCGCCGCGGCTCCTTCGCATTTGCCAATGTGCCACTTGCGCACGAGTTGACCCGTGATGCCAGCCTGGGCGTCGGCGCGGATCTCGATCTGCCGACAATGACCATCCGCAGCAGTCGCAATGAAATACAGCCGACCGGTCGGGCGATCATGGAACAAGCAGCCACCATAGTTGCCCGGCAAGGGAATCTCACTTGCCAGTGGGAGCAGTTGTCGCTTCGCGCCGTCGACCTGAAACAGCCGCAAGCAGGGTTTACCCTCGCGTTGGTTAACCGCCACCAGGTCCAGGCATTGCCCGCCGAGACGCACTTGCTGGCGAATATCGATATTGCCTGGCTTGGGAACGTCGAGTTGTTGCAGAAGGCGCCCTTGCAAATCATAAACGAAGATTTGATCCGCGGATTTGTCAGAGGTGATCGCCAGGCTGCGTTCCGGATCATCCGCATCGCGCCAAATGCAGACATCGTCCTGATCGATCGCCGCCGGATTGATCAGCATGACCGTGCTTGGCAAGGCGTCCGCGGCAATTGAAATATCGCCCGAACTTTGCAGAGCGAAAATCGACAACATGCAGCCCAACGCGTAAGCCCGAGGAAACTGGAAGTGCGACATACTTACTCCCGCGCAATCAAGCGGCCAGTGAAATGTGAAGCCAAGAGCATCACCAAGAAAAAAAGCGGGGCGCGGCCAAAATTGCCGCGCCCCGCCCAACGGCGCTGGTGTGCCGACGAGGGACTTAGTTCGTGCGCTTGCGCAGACGAGCCACGACGAGGCCGACGATTCCGAGGCCGGCCAAAACAATCGTGCCCGGCTCAGGCACAGCGGTCGGAGCATTGGCGATGCCGTAGAAGGTCGTCGAGCCGTCCGCCGCGGCACTGATAATCTTCGTGAAGCTCAGCGTGCCAAAGCTGCCGTTCGGGCTGCCGCTTTTGTCGATGGCGAGGTACACGCCATCTGCAGCGACGACGAACAGGTCGACCCAGCTGGAATTCGTGGGGTCGATGTTGGCGATGATGCCCTCGGGGCCAGGGATTGCCGTCGTGATAATCTGACGCGAGGCAAACGGCATGACGCTGGTAGTGAGCGCAGTGCCACTGCTGGGGGTGTACAACTTGCCGATGTAGGCCTGGCCCGAGGGGTCGCCGATAACGTACTCGGTGTTCACGCCCGAGACACCGTTGATCGGCTGCACGCTGGCGTTACCAGGCAGTGTCACAGCGGCGAAGCCCGAGACCGAGTTGTTGCCGCTGTTGCTCAGCAGCGTATTGGCGGGCGTGGCGGCGGTTGGTTGCCCGCTGCCGATGGCGTAGAAGCCGTGGACGCCGACCGAGCTTGATCCTGTGCCGCCGTAGAGCTGTCCGCTTTGCACTTTCAGATCGCGCCAATCGGTGGTGGTCTGCAGCGCGGTTGTGGTGCTAGGCCCACCGCCGGTGCCCGTCACGTATTCCAGGCCGCCGTTGGGGTTCTTGCTGGCCACCCAGGCCGCGGTGCCATTGTTCGAGTAAGCAGCGCGCAGGAACTGCGGCGTGGCGACGGCCGTGTTCAAGCTGGCGCCGGAATAGACGCCATTGCCCGAGACCTGGCCGACCTGGTAGTACGAGCCGGTGCCGGTGCCGTCGGTGACGCGCGGCGTGGAGGAACTAACCGCTTGCTGATATCCCGCGAAATTCAGGTACTGGCCATCGCCGGACAGATTCAACCGTCCCTCGTGACTGTTTTGCGTCGATCCAGGCAGAGTGAGGGTATCGGTGGGGATGGCGTACGAGCCGACGTAGACACCGGCCGGTGTGTATTCGTCCAGATAGGCCGGGACTTCGCCACCGCCATAGGTCGATTGCGGATGAGCCGCGTCGCCGCCGCGCATCAACACAATATCTCCGGGGGTAAAGCTGGTGATCAGTGTCTCGCCGCGGGCGCTCGTGACGCCCACTAGCGCCGCGATCATGGCTACTAGAACAATACTCTTCGACATTGGCTCACTCCTCCAAGGTGTTGCTGATTCGACGGACAAGTTCCGTGGAATATCTGCAGGGGGAATCTAGGCGAGGCGTGTTAGCAGCCAATTCATGCCGCGTGTGAATCATGTCTGATTTTTGTTAGCGGCAATCGCTGCGCGCCATGCGATTGGCCCTCATGCAATCGTTGCGCAATTCGCATCGAACGTTCATCTTGGCCTAATAACACACCGCTACGATTCTCGGCTCAGTGAGCTCTACCGCATCGAATTGAATCAATGCGTGATGGCGCACGAATCCCTGCATGTGCACGACAACAGAGCCGGAGCACCTTTGATGACGGAACAAAAAAGCGCGGCGCGAGGATTCCCGCAAACCGCTGCCTGGGGAGTCGCCGCATTCCTGGTCGCCGAATTACTGCTGGCGAACACAGCTGCTGCGCAAACGACCCCGATCACAAGTTTCACGCCGGGCGATCTGGTCGTGATGCGCGGCGGTGACACGACGCATTCGCAGCTGGACTATAGCTTTGGCGAAGTGGCCGCCTATCTCGACGAGTACACCTCGGCGGGCGTGTATGTCGGGACGTATTCGATTCCGTCGAACGTCTTGACCCTGCCCGGGATCAGCA
>CAMFLN010000617.1 GCA_945957305.1 uncultured Planctomycetaceae bacterium
GTCACATACTTGGCGTAGTCCAAGTGCGAGGTCTCGCCCGTGTACTGCGCACCCAGACCGGCGGCGGTCAGGATCTGCTGATCGGTCAGCAGCGTGTAGTTAGCGCCGAAGGTCAGGTTCGCGGCCTCCATAAACAGGTTCGCGATCAGGCCATTCCCGACCGCGGCCGGATGGATTCCGTCCTGAAAGAAGTGCGTTGGATCGCTGCTGGCGGTGACCATGTCGATCGTCACACCGCCGACGACCAATGGCGCCGCGTTCAGGTCGCGCGTAGCCGCCGTAAAATCGAGGTACGTCAGGCCACGCGACAGCACCTCGGGCTTGAGAAGCGAGTTGAACTGGTTGATGGCCGCTTCGCCGTTGGCTTCTTTCGCCGGCGTGTTGAAGGTAGCCCGTCCCCCTGGCGAAAGGGTCATCTCGGGCAGGCTGGCCACGATCATTCCCAGCGGATGTTCGGCCAGGACCGTGTCCATGGCAGTCTCGATATTGGTCACGACTCCCGTGGAAAAACTGGTGAGCGCGGCGCCACTAAGCGTGCCGGCCGCGATCTGCGAGGCTTTGGGAGAGAAGTCGTTACTGCCGATCGACAACGTGGCGACGTCGACGTTGCCGGCGGCCACGAGCGCGGCAACCTCGGTGTGCTGCCCTTGCTGCAAGAGCGTGACGCTGGTCGCTCCGCCGATGGCCACGTTATAGGGGGCGCCTGAGCCGCCGAAATTCCAATGCGGAAAGTTCGTCTCGTACGGCACCCAACTGCCGGTGTAGGCGGTCCCCTGCGTTTCGCTCGCCCCCATCGCGGCGAAGCCATCGATCGAGACGGCCCGGGCCTGCTGTGCAATGGCGATCGCACTAATGAGCGCGACCAGCATCCAAAGCGAAAAACGGCGCATGCAGTATTCCTTCGCAAACGGTTGTCCGCAGACCCCGGGGTATACCCGCAGGCTAACCCGGCGCTACGGGCGGAGCAACGATCTGCGCTGGTGCGTTCCTTGTTGCGGCTCCTCGTTTGTGTAACGAAAAGGCGATTAGCGAGCGGGAAACCCCGCCTGAGGTGCCGAAACTCCGGGCTTCGCCGCGCGGATTTATTGCGTCGGCAGCGGCGCGACATTACAGTCGCGAACGAGCGCAGCATTGGTCTGCGGCCTTGAGCATCCTTTGTTCAGAAGGAGACTGCAGATGTCCGCCGCTACAACCGCCCTGCGCCGCCGCCTGGAAAAACTCGCCGCCACACAGCCGGGTAACAGCAAAGACTTGGCCCATGCTCTGTTGATTATCAACGAATCCCTGCAAGACCTGGCGAATCGGGTCATCGCCTTGGAAAAAGTCGTGGCCCATGAGAAACGCAAGAGCCGCTAGTGGCAGCTCACCGTTAGACAGCTCGTTGTGGAAGCAATCCGCTTTCGAGTGATCGAGCGATGGTAAGTAGGCCGCCGAGTGCCACAGATTCGGTCGCCAGATAGAATCGGGTTATGAGCGAATCGTCGCCACGCCGACACACGACTATCGCGGCGCTGCTGTTTTTTGGCGGCCAGACCGTCGGCGATTTGGTCTTCTCAATTGGCCGTGGTTACCCTTGGACATTTGTGCCGCGATTGCTGTTCGTCTTTGCCTGGTTTCTCGCAGCCTTAGCGGCGGTACTCTGGCCCGAAGTATGCTGGCTGGGCCGATTGTGCGCCGTGATTCGCAAAACGCCGCTCCCCGCACCCCGAATTGACCCCCCGGGCGGGCCCCGGTAGACTACTGGACTTGCCACAGAGGCGAACGGTCCGCCGTGGCAAATGGTGACTTCGATCACCCTCGCTTGGCCGACAGCGTTTTGAACGCCGGACGCCCCGGGCGACCTTTTCGCCCCATGGGACTTTTGCCGGTGTGCCCACAAGATTCGAGGAGCGTGCAGTGTCGCAAGTTCTGGTGAAGGAGTTGATCGAGGCGGGCGTCCACTTTGGCCACCGGGCCAGCCGTTGGAACCCCAAGATGCGGCCCTATATCTACGGCCGCCGCAATCTGATTCACATCATCGACGTCCGCGAAACGATCCGCGGACTGATCCGCGCCAAGAAATACGTCAGCCAGGTCGCGGCCGGCGGCAGCCTCGTGCTGTTCGTGGGGACCAAGCGCCAGGCGGCCGAGACGATCGAGCGCGAGGGGCGCCGCAGCGGCATGCCCTATGTCAGCGACCGCTGGCTGGGCGGCGCGCTGACCAACTTTCGCACGATTCGCAGCCGGCTCACGCGTCTGGAAGAGCTCGACAATCTGAAGACCACGGACGAAATCTCGAGCTATTCGAAGAAGATGCAATCGGCGCTCAACCGCGAGCATCGCAAGATGATGCGCAACCTGGACGGCATCCGCACGATGAACCGTCTGCCCGAATGCCTGGTCGTGATCGATCCAAAGAAGGAAAAGAACGCGATTCGCGAAGCTCGTTCCTTGGGCATCACCACCGTGGCGCTGATCGACACCGACTGCGATCCCGATCTGGTCGATCTGCCAATTCCTGGCAATGACGACAGCATCCGCTCGATCGAGTTGGTCGTGCAGCAATTGGCCGACGCCATTCTCGAGGGCAAATCGAGCGGCGCCGCCGGCATGGGGGGCAAAGACGCACCGCAAACCGCTGCGTACACCAGCCCCGACGACGGCAGCGACAAGGACGCCGACTAGCCTGGAACCGTGTCGTGCCGCTCTGCATATACGCAGCGCGCCGCCGAACTGTAACACGAGCGGAACGAAGTGTCCGACTGCTCGCGCGGGCCGTTCGGCGGGCACGGTTTGGCTAGCAAGTTTCAGCTGGTGCTTTCCGTCTGGCACGTTTTGCTCGTGGAAATTGTCATTGACCCCGTAAAGTGGCCGCAGGCACCGGGGAACGAATCGATTCGACGAACCAGGCGCGACTTCGCCACGGTTCGCTAAAATATCAACGAGGCTTTTCAAAGGCCGTTATTGGGAGAGATGGCAACTATGGCTGATATCACCGCCGCGGCGGTCATGGCACTGCGGGAACGCACCGGGCTGCCGATGATGGATTGCAAAAAGGCGTTACAAGAGACCGGTGGCGATCAAGACGCCGCGGTCGAATTGTTGCGCAAGAAGGGGATCAAGACCCAGGAAACCCGCATCGGCCGCGAAACCACGGCCGGCCGGATCGCGGTCTATACGGATCTCGCCAAAGGCGTGGCAGCGATGGTCGAATTGCAGTGCGAGAGCGCTCCGGTCGCCAACAGCCCCGAGTTCGTGCAGTACGCCAATGACCTGGCCAAGCAGTTGGCCCTCGGTCCCGGCGCGAAAACCGCCGAAGAACTGCTCGCACAACCTTCGCCCAGCAAGCCGGGCCAGACGCTGGGGCAGATCAAGGACGACATGTTCAACCGCAGTCGCGAGGTCTTCTACCTGGCGCGGATCCTGCGCATCGACGCTCCGGCTGGCGGCTACGCCCATCACACCGGGAGCTCGGGCGTGCTGATCGAGGTCAGCGG
>CAMFLN010000618.1 GCA_945957305.1 uncultured Planctomycetaceae bacterium
ACACTAGCCAGGGAAACAAAGAGTGACGCACCGAGATAAAGCTCTTTGCATAGCATCCTGTAGGACATCGCAGCATCATTCCTTTCGAAGGTTGATCATCGCCTGATCGATTTTTCCAGGTGAACAAAACACGACAACAACGACCGAGTCCTTATCAGGTCTCTCGACGCAAATAGTACGACTTGTTTGTTGATTGCTTTCCGGTACATGGAGCGGGCGAATACTGGTCGCTTTGCCCCGCGCAGTGCGGTTCACCAGAAACGCGCGAGCGACTTCCATCTTTTTGCCACCCGCGGGGTCTCTCTGTTCCGAAACGTCGACATGGACCGCGAACGAGTCGTAGTTGTCCTTGAACGGCGTCATCTGCTCGAAGACATATGCGTCGTCGGGAGGAAACGACTTTAGTGTATAATCCACTAGGCGATTAACGTCTTCATTGCTGCTGTGTGCAAGAGACTGAAAACCATTGGCAGACTGGCTAGTGCATGTGATAGATGGCTGGTCAAATGGCTTTCGACTGTTTCCTGGAAAAACGCCAAGCACAACGAATAGCACATTGGCTACCGGATAGAGCATCATATAGCAGAGCGCCGTGCGGCCCACTTGCAGGCTTGGGCGATTAATCGCTCGCACCCTGCCGACATCGCCCCCCACCGTGCCTCTAAGTAGCCTCATCATCGCTATAACGGGGAACGCTGCAATAATTATGTAGACAGCTACGGCCACCCATTTAGTCATTGACCCGGTGATCGATTCGGCGGCAGTTGCTAGAGCCGCGGTCATCAATACGCTCGTAGTGAAAGCGAAGGTTGCGAGGGTTAATACAGAGCCGTCGAGCCCCGTGTCGTTGCACTCGTCAGCCAGGACATTCTTCCCGGCTAGCCATGCATATGCGCGACAAAGGCAAGATGGCGGTCGCCGGTCTGATGCCTTGCCGTCTGACAAGGTTAACGCCCGATGTGTTGGTGCCGTGCTTGATTCTGTGAAGTGGGCTGGTTCATCAGAAGGATTAGGGACCGTCGGATCAGAAGACATCACAATAGGCCCTTCTGAAATAGTAATGAACTGGCACGATAATACACAGTGCAGGCAGCGCTACAATACCCCACGTTGGGGTTGTATACGGCTGAGACCACTAAGAAGCCACCATAATGGGCGTCGTCCATCCGTTTGAGGGTCATGGCGTCAACGCTACGCGTCACTCGCGTGCCTCTCTCAAGGGATTTCCAATTTGACGGCGCTCGTAGCGAAATCGCCTCTGAATACTCCCTGTCGGATTCGGGCGTGCGCGAATACCACCAACCCGAACGTTTAATGAGCTGAAGCATTTACGGCAGCCTTGGAACAAGCGGTCTGATGGGGCGCCGCAGGCTGAGGGCCTGATCGACGTCGCGATTGTGGATACAGGTGAGCAAAGCGATCGGTAGGGCGTGGAGGAACTGCAGGTGTGTATCTGTCCAGCTCATTAAATGGGCCCGCATCCAATCAATGAGCGGTGGCGGTCGCTAAGTCATCACGTAGCCAGCAGCTATGTAACGCTTAAAACGTCGTACGTCGCTTAGGCCCAATCCTCGAATGTCCCCGTCGCACCGGTCGTGATCAGACGCCTTACTCGCCTTCAGGACCAAAGCTTCGTCTTCCACTGCAACCCATCACATCCAGACGCTCGTGTGAAAGTTCAGCTGGCCCTGCGCGGATTCCATGCTCAGGCCAGCGTGGCCAGATGCGTGATCCCTGATCACTAAAGAAGAGCAGCTGTGGGCCGTCCATAGGACGGCCCACAGATCGCTCAACCTCTGCAAAGAGCAAGCATCCTTCAAATCGGTCGTGCAACCAACGGTGCCATTCCGCAACTGCCGTGCTCAAGGGCGTCCCAATCGATGACGTGCGGCCGCCCGGTCGGCTCAGTATCCGGGAACCTTGCGGTGAGCACATTAAATCCGCGGCCGCGAATTGTCTGCAGCGATTCCCCTGTAGATCGTGCCACGGCACGCTCTAGCTCCTGCTGTGTCATGGTTAAAGACTCCTGGGAGGTTGGTAAACTTCGGGAATTCAAAAGCGCGCAGCATGAGCCGCGCCTTCAGTCAGGCGGTGGACGCATGAAAAGCGGCCGTCTCTACAGCCAGTGACGCATCAGCCAATCGGCTTCCCCGGCGAGCGCCTGACTGCGGCACGAGAATCCGCTCAGCCGCGGCCCGGCGACGGGCGATAGATCGACTCCCCAGGTATCGTCGGCGGCTGGTTCGACAAAACTCGCGCGGGCGATGGTGATTGTGCCGAGCCGCCGCAGATCGACGGTCTCGTCATAGATCGCGCGAGCCGTACCATCGGGCAGGCAACGAACTTCCATGGCGGTACCTCATTTGGCACGTCGCAGGATTTGACGACGAGGACGTTCGACAAGCATCTCATCTAGTGAACTCTGCACCTGGGCAAGTTCTTGGGCGACGTGGCGGCGCAAAGGAGCCTCGCTGCGCAACTGTTGTGGCTCGATGCCGCGGACCAGGCCCTGCACACGATCGACCAGCTGCTCAAGTTCAGCCTGCGAACGAATGCTGAGCGTGCGAAAACGTTCAAAGAACTCGGTTAGCCGCGTGATCGCTGAATCCCGAAAGATTTTGGGGCGCCCGTCATCACTTCCGGAAAGGCGTTCTGCTAGATGGGACACCAACCCCGCCAGCTCACTGGTAAAAGCTTCTTCAGCCAGGCGCACCGCTTCATCAAAGCGATCGGCCACACGTGATTGCTCCTGCGCATACAGTTCTGGGTTCAGGTCGCGCAGGTAGTCGGGCGGTTCCACCGACGGAAAGTCCCACTCCACGGTGAACAGTTTATGCAGCGAGTGCGGATAATCGTCTGCCGCAAAAAGTTGACCTAAACGCTCCCGCGCAGCCGCCTTCAACTGGCTATATTGCCGATCGAGCTCAGCGACGGCCGTCGCCAGTTCCCCTTGAAAATGCTCCATCTGCGCTGCGAAGGGCGCAACATCGGCCTGGCGCAGGAGACGAATTCCCGGCTCGGGATAGGGCAGCGTCAAACCTTTCCAGTAGGCGGTCAGGCGATGGCGGACGTTAGTCACCGCCAGAAAGGCCGGATGGCGCGTATCGAGCAGTTTCTTGCCGGCCGACAGATAGTTGCCGGCGGCGCCGAACGTCTCGGCTGCTTGCGCCTTTTGATCGGGGGTCAGTGATTTACGCACACCCAACCAAGAGATCGAGACGCGGACCGCTGCCATCGTGCCGCGCAACCGCTGGGCGGGCGTCAGCCGTTGATTGGTAGCCGCCTGCGGTGGTTCAAGAACGGTGCTCATGCTGTGTTAATACTCCCAGGAAGCGGTAACGACCATCCGTGCAAGAATGTGTTGGTCGCTGTCGCAGTGCGATGGATCAATTCAAGAGGGGATCGCCGCCGGTTTGTCGCCCGCGGGTCTTCCGCGCCGCGGAGCGTGTGTAGATTCCCGGTACGCCGGCTGACA
>CAMFLN010000619.1 GCA_945957305.1 uncultured Planctomycetaceae bacterium
GGGATAAAGAAGGGAAAACTCGCGGGGACTCCATAGCGCACGGCCTGAATGAAGTGCCCCATCTCGTGGGCGAGCAAAATCCCCATCACGGCCAGCATATAAATGAAGCCGTCATGCCAGCGGCCAATGAGCATGACACCGTCAGCGTTGCCGCCGAGTTGCGGATGTAGCTTATTGACGAGCTCGTGGGGGAGAATACGGATACCCGGCGGTCCGCTGCCGGCCCAGAACGTCGTCAAGCACGTGCCAAAAAACAGAATCAAGGGGAGCAAGATCTTACGTGGCACACGCCGGCGCCGGCGGGCAGGAACCGGCGGCGGGACCTGGCTCATGTCGGGGAGTGGGTCGGCTGTCGTGGCGATATTGCCCGGCAGCGGTTCATACGGGGGAGCCACGGCCGGTTCGTGCGGGAAGTCCATACAGATTTTTCTCAGGAAGCGGTTGTCATGCGGCGGGTTGAGCGCCCCCTGCGCGCGTAGCTTACCACGTATCCTACGTCGCGCCGAACGCTGGGGGTCGCGCTGGAGAGCCTAAAAACCATGCGGAAGTGATTGTCCCCGAACGCTTTCCGCGGATCAGAAGGCTATTGCTCGCCGTGCAGAGACAGTTTCTTGTATTGGCCGGTGCTCCACCGCACGATGTCGTTCTTGTACCACCGCGAGAACCAGCTTTCGCTCGGCCCCCCCGGCAGGTTCGTCCAGGCCTCGGACTTGCTCGCGTCAGCCACGAAGTGGTACGACGGGGCAAACGTCGTTTCGCGCGTCGCCGAGCGCAGCAGATGACCTTGAAACGGCGTGGCATGGCAGCCGGGCATCGCCATCTCGGGCGTGTGCAGGCCGAGCGTTCGCCCGACAAGCTGTCCCTCGAAGAAGCGGTTGGTGAAGTTGAACGCGTTTACCTGACTCCACGGTTGATCCGGCTCGCTCGACAGCTCGCTGGCCGCCTTGCGGATCAACTGCCCCTTGTCGCGCCCTTCCCACCACAGGCTCTCGGGCTTTTTCAACAGCCGATCGATGCTGATGATCACCGGCATGGCAAAGCCGACGCGCGAGCAGAGATACAACATACGCCGCCAACCAAGACCGCTATGCTGGCCCGAGTCCTGGCCGAACACTTCCAGCAGCACGTTGCGATAGAGCTTGGAAAACAAGCTCGCTTCGGTGCTCTGCGGAGCATAGTTGCAATCCCACGCCGAGAGCCGGGACTTGATTTCGCCGTCGGGCAGCTCGGGCAGAAAAATCTCCAACAGGTCGCGGGCCTGCAAGCTGATCACGTCGTATTGCAATGCTTGCATATCGGCTAGCGTTGCCTGGTCGAGCGCCGCCAGGCGTTCATCGATGCGCCGCTTGCGATAATCAGGCACGGGCAAGGTAACCAGGCACGCGCCGTCGTCGGCGCGAATGTCTTCGTTAGCGCTGGCGACGTAACCTTCGGGCGGGTCATAGACACGCGGCAGCACCTCGGTCGGCAGCCAGCCTTGCCAGTGGTTGGCCTCGTCCCAGGCCGGTATCGGCAGCAGCCCGGTGTACCCCGGCGCTCGTTGCGGAAACAAGCCGTTCGCTTGTCGGCCGATGTGTCCTGCGCGATCGGCGAAGATCCAACACAAAGTCGGCTGCGGACACTCGCGTACGATGTCCATGGCCGAAATCGCATCGGGGCAATCAACCAGCGCCAGCCACGTTTGCACGCTGCGCTCGGCGCCGCCCGAATCGCCCGTCCATGCGGTAAGCAGCTGATACCCTGCGCCCACTTGCTGCGGGTCGCCATCGAGGGTGCCGAGCGGGTTGTAGTAAACGTTCAGTTGCTCGGGCGGACCCCCTTTGCGCAGAATCTTTTCTTCGCGCACCTGGAAGTCGATCCAACGAACATCGCGGCGGTATTGCCAGTGCCCTTCGTCTGATTGGCGGCAATCCTCGATGAAGTAGTCGCTGGTGTCCCCTTTGAGATATGTCACGCCCCAGGCCAGCCGGCTGGTTCGCGCCACGGCAAAGAAAGGACAGCCCGGCAATGTGGCCCCCATGACAAAGTCGCCGTCCCATTCGAGTACCGCTTCATACCAGAGCGCCGGCAGGCGATTGACCTCGAGATGCGGGTCCGAGGCCAGTAGCGCGCCGCCGGTCGCGCTGCGCGCGGGGGACACGGCCCAGGCGTTGCTGCCAGCCAGCCGCGGCAGATCGGTCAAGAGTTCGAGCGCTTCGTTCGATAGCCGATTGGAAATCTTGATTTGTTTTAGTAAGTCGAAATCGGCGTTGTCCAACAGCGGCTCGAACAGCTCTCGCAGCATGTCGCGGTCGACGCCGGTTTGAATCAACTCCAACAGGATGCGCTCGTTCTGTTGTTGCCCGACCGCCAGCCCGCCAAAGTTCAGGAGGTTGCCGATCAGCATGACGGCCTGGTGATTCCAGGGGTGCATCTGAAAGCCGGTGGCCCACATCGGCAACGAGCGGCCATATTGCTTCATGCCATCATTGACACCTTCGCAATACGCGGTGACGTGACCGAACGTCACGTCGTCCAGACGGTGCACGTCTGCTTCGAGGTGCTGGTACAAACCGACGCGGCGGAAGAAGCGATCGGTTTCCAGCAACTCGGGCTTGTCGGCGATCCGTTCGGCCGACCGTCCGCTGGCCACGGCATGTCCGAAGAGCATCTGCGTGGGACGATCGACGGCGTGCAAAAACCCCAGCCCATAGAGGGCGCTCTGGAACGAGCCAGCGTTGATATGGGGCACGCCGTTCTCGTCGCGAGCCGCGGAGAAACGCCGGCGGGGATTCTTGATCCGTAGGGGCTTCATGGCAACGGACAGATGCGGAAACGGTCCGGGACCATCAAGTCTAGCACGCTACCCAGTCGCGGTAAAAACGTCCGCGCTGCAGACCTGTGCGACGTCGAAGCAAAGTGTGCAACTCAGGCTGCCCGGGCCACAGCGGGGCAGTACGCGCGCGTGCGCACAGTGTTGCGCTGGGCGCACGCGCCTCTGGGCTCGCTTGCCGCGCGTGCTACGCGTCACTCGAGGAACCGAAGAACTCCGGTGGAGTCTAACCCTTGCGGTGGCGAATCCGCGACCGCATGCGGCGCTTCTTCCGACCCACCTTGCGACGCCCTTTTCCCGTTTTCTTCGTTCCCACGCGCAGCTCCGAAAGAGTTTTGTATGCTTGTCAGGTCGCCCGGCGTCGCCCCCTGGCGCGCTTCTGGCCCTGATTGACGAACCCGAATCATACCCGATGGGCGCAGGGCCGCTCAAGGCCGGCTATTTTCCTAGGTTACGCAGGACTCCGCCACCGCCGCGACTCGGCAATCGAGTGACGAATCAGCACCAGCAGGGCATTGGGGTCATAGGGCTTGCGAACAAAGTACTCGCAACCCGCCGCCCGCGAGCGGCGAATGATGTCGGGACGGGCCATGCCGCTGAGCACGATCAGCGGGGTACAGCAGGTTTCGGGGGCGTCGGCCAGTTCCTGGCACAGCGTAAACC
>CAMFLN010000620.1 GCA_945957305.1 uncultured Planctomycetaceae bacterium
ATACCGACCGTGCCGCGACACTGACGGCGATGACTGTCGCCGCGATTGTGTGCGTCGCGGCCAGTAACGGCGGCACGACTTCGCAAGATTTGAAGACCGGCTACCTGGTCGGCGCCACACCCCGCTTGCAGCAAATCGCGATCCTGATCGGCGCCTTGACCAGTGCCATCGTGATCGGTGTGGTGCTGCTCATGCTCAATAACGCCGGCACCATTTGGAGCAAAAGCGTTCCACGCTACATCGTGCCTGACGTGGCGAAGTTGACGCACAAGGAACGCGCCGGCGGCCAATATGCGCAAGACGAGCAAGAGTATTACGTCTGGCACGCGACCGAAGGGCAAGCCCCGGGTGTGCCACAGGGCAAGTACCTGGCCAATGAGCGCGGACAACTGGTGTATCTGGTCGACCCAGGCATCAACGGCCGGCTCACGCAACGCGATGACGGCGCCAAGGTCAACAAGTTCGAAGCGCCCAAGACGCGACTCATGGCGCTGATTATCGACGGCATTCTGCAGCAGCGCTTGCCGTGGGAATTGGTATTTATCGGCGTACTGATCGCCATCACGTTGGAACTGGCCGGCGTCCCTTCGTTGCCCTTTGCCGTGGGGGTCTATCTACCGATTCAGACGTCGGTGCCGATTTTCGTGGGGGGCTCTGTGCGCTGGTTTGTCGACCGGTGGCGAGGATTGTCCGAAGCCGAATCCGACATGAGCCCTGGCGTGCTGCTCAGCTCGGGCTACATTGCCGGCGGCGCGATTGCCGGGGTGTTGGTCGCGTTTTTCGGGTTCTTGCCACCTGCAGCGTTGGCCAAGATCGACCTGCGCAGCCTGCTGCCGCCAGGTTGGGTCGCGAGCAATTGGCCGTCGCTGGCCGCATTTGGAGTGTTAATCGCGCTTTTGACGCTGACAGGTTTTGGTTGGCTGTTCCGCGGCAGTCGACCGACGGCTCCGCCGGCTAAGCCGGCGAAAGCGCGTCAAGAGAGCAAGTAACGCATTGCGCGTCACAGAATTTAACTTCGAGAGAAATCGACACCATGCATCGCCTGATTCGCACGTTCACTATTTGGGGAGCTTTCTGCATGAGTTTTGCCGCCGACGCGCTGCAAGCCGACGAAGGGATGTGGCTGTTCACCAACCCGCCCAACAAAATGCTCAAGCAAACGTACGGCTTCGAGCCCAGCGCCGAATGGCTCAAGCATGTGCGGCAATCCTCGGTGCGGTTCAACAGCGGCGGGTCAGGCTCGTTTGTTTCGTCCGACGGGTTGGTGATGACTAACCATCACGTGGGCGCCGACTGCTTGCACAAGCTCAGCACACCCGAACGTGATTTAATCGCCACCGGCTTTCACGCCCGCACCCGCGCCGAGGAGTTGCAGTGCGTCGACCTGGAATTGAACGTGCTCGTCGATATCGAGGACGTAACTGATCGCGTCAAGGCTGCCGTGAAAGAGGGGGCTGATCCGTCCGAAGCGCGCAAGCAGCGCCTGGCGGTGATGAATACGATCGAGAAAGAATCATTCGACAAGACCGGGTTGCGTAGCGACGTGGTGACGTTGTATCACGGCGGCAAGTATCACTTGTATCGCTACAAAAAATACACCGACGTACGACTGGTTTTTGCCCCGGAAAAGGACATCGCCTTCTTCGGCGGTGATCCGGATAATTTCGAATACCCGCGCTACGATCTCGATGTCTGTTTCTTTCGGGTTTACGAAGATGGTAAGCCCGCCAAGGTCAAGGACTATTTGAAGTGGAGCAAGGCGGGCGCGAAGGACGGCGAGTTGATTTTCGTCTCGGGGCATCCCGGACGCACAAACCGGCTCGACACGGTCAAGCATCTGGAATTCTTGCGCGACGTGGCATTCCCCGCGACGCTGGACATGATTCGTCGCCGCGAAGTCGCGCTGCGTAACTATGCCGAGCGTGGTTTGGAAAACGCGCGCCAGGCGCAGGACGACCTGTTCAGCTATCAAAACAGCCGCAAAGCGCGGCTGGGTGGATTGGCCGGGCTGCAGGATCCGACCATCATGGATCAAAAGCGGCGCGAGGAATCGACCCTCCGCGAAGCGGTTGCCAAGGACCCTCAGCTGAACAAAGAGTATGGAGACGCCTGGGACCAGGTAGCCCGCACGATCGAAGTGCTGGGGGGCATTTACGACGAGTATCAATTGCTCGAGCAAGGCCGCGCGTTCAATTCGGAGCTATTCGGCATCGCGCGTCGGCTGCTGCGATTGGGCGAAGAAACCCCCAAGGCCAATTCCGAACGTTTGCGTGAATATGCCGAGGCGGGGCTCGATTCGCTCAAGCAGCAGCTTTTCTCCGAGGCGCCGATTTACCCCGATTTGGAAATCGTGAAGCTGGCCGATTCGCTCAGCATGCTGATGGAGATTACCGGCGCGGAAGACCCGCTGGTGCAGAAGATCCTGGCTGGCAAATCGCCACGCGAGCGTGCTGCCGAGTTGGTTAAAGGTTCGAAGCTGGCAGACGTGTCATTGCGCAAGCAGTTGGCCGAAGGGGGCGCGGCCGCGGTCGCGAAGTCGACCGATCCGATGATCGAACTGGCACGGCTGGTGGATGCCCCTTCGCGCAAGGTGCGACGCGTTTACGAAGAACAAGTCGATGAACCACAACGCCAGGCCTATGGCAAGATCGCACAAGCGCGGTTTGCCATCTACGGCGATAGTGTCTATCCCGACGCGACGTTCACCCTCCGCCTCGCCTATGGCAAAGTCGCCGGCTATCAAGAGGCCGGGGCGACGTTGCCCCCTTGGACCACGATCGCCGGAGCTTACGAGCACTCGGCTGATCATGGCGGCAAGGATCCCTTTGCCCTGCCACCCAGCTGGATCAAGCACAAAAGCGATCTCGATCTCAAGACGCCGTTCAACTTCGTCAGCACGGCCGACATCATCGGCGGCAATTCAGGCAGCCCAGTGATCAACCGCGAGGGGGAAGTGGTGGGCCTGATCTTCGACGGCAACATCCAGTCGCTGGTGCTCGACTTCATCTATACCCAAGAGCAAGCCCGCGCCACCAGCGTCCA
This sequence comes from uncultured Planctomycetaceae bacterium, assembly GCA_945957305.1. Lineage (GTDB taxonomy): Bacteria > Planctomycetota > Planctomycetia > Pirellulales > JACPPG01 > JACPPG01. Next base: position 3,043 of record CAMFLN010000620.1, read on the forward strand.
CTCGGCCGCGATCATTGAATCACTGCGGAAAGTGTACGGGGCCAAAGAGCTGGCCGACGAGCTGGGCAAATAATCAAGCGTCAACGAGAATTCGCCGGTTCGCGAGGTCGCGCTTCCCTCCGGCGGTAACGGACCTCTGCGGACTGCCCTCTGCCTGCAATTTCCGTTGCGCCTAGATGTAATACATGTTCTCGGCCTGGTGGCGAGCCCGGTCCACCAGGTCGTCGAACGTGATTTTTTCGAGCATCTTGCGCTGCACGGCGGCGACTTCGCGCCAGGCCGATTCGAGGACTTTGCCCACGACCGAGCCCGGAGCGGCGCTGGTCGTGACTTCCTCATCGGGGCCTTCGGTGGCGCTCATTACTTCGGCCAGGGTGATTTGCTCCGGCGGTCGAGCCAGCTGGTACCCGCCCGAGGCGCCGCGGGTGCTGG
>CAMFLN010000621.1 GCA_945957305.1 uncultured Planctomycetaceae bacterium
CACCACACTGCGGCTGAACCGAGAGAGCCAGGGTCAGGCCGGGCCATGCGCGGCGAGCGCAGCACGCCGCACGGCGTCCACCACTTTCATGTTCGCCAGGCCGTCTTCGGCGGGGGGAAGTAGCTCACCGGCGGCGACGCTGGCGCAGAAACACTCGATTTCGCCGACGTATTGGTCGCTAGGTGCGAAGCGAATTGTTTCGGCGGTTTCGCCGTAACGGTAGATCAGTTCGGTCTCAGGCTTCGGCAAGACGCCATCAGGAAATTCAATCGCTCCTGAAGTGCCGACGATTTCCAGGCGATTGCGGTATGGACACTCGAAGCTGCAATCCAAGAGCGCCGTCACATCGCCTGGAAAGCGCAACAGCATCGAGAGCGTCATATCGACGCCGGTGTGAAAGCGGTGCGAGCGCGCTACGATTTCGATGGGCTCGGCGCCCGTGAATAAGCGAGCGGCGTTGATTCCATAGCATCCCAAGTCATACAGCGCTCCGCCGCCGCGCGCCGCTTCCAGTCGCCAATCGGTGCGATCGATGTCGAACGAAAAATCCATTTTCACCAGGCGCAATTCGCCTAAGCGACCATCGGCCAGCATTTGCCGCGCGTGCGCCACGCGTGGTTGATGCCGCCACATAAAGGCTTCGTGCAGCAGCACACCATGTGACCGGCATCCCGCGACGATCTCCTGGGCCTCGACGGCGTCGAGCGCCAGCGGCTTCTCGCACAGCACGTGCTTGCCCGCCCGGGCCGCGGCCAGCACCCACGGTTTGTGCAACTCGTTGGGAAGCGGAATGTAGACGGCGTCGACCGCGGGATCGGCGATCAGTGCTGCGTACGAATCATGCGCCTGCGGAATGTGAAATTCGTCGGCCCACGCGCGGGCCAAGCCGACGTTTCGACTGGCAATCGCGGTCAAGCGGGCCGAGGGGGCAGCGTGCAGAGCGGCGATCACGGCCCGCCGCGCGATGCGCGCGCAACCGAGGATGCCGAAGTTCAAGGTGCTCGTCATGCCCGAGAATCTAGCATGAACGCGGGCGAGGGTGAAAGGGCCGCGGCGAAGGCACGCTGGCCGAGAAGAATCAAAGAGGCCGGTGGGAGTCGAACCCACTTAAACCGGGTTGCAGCCGGTTGCCGGGCCGTCTGGCTCCAGCCTCATGGTGTCGGTTCATTGCTGACCTTGACGTACGATTACATCGGTTGTCCGAGGGGTGCGGCTTAAGGACGATCCCCAGAATCTTTCCCGGCCGGAATAGGCCGTGGCGGCCCGCCAGCCCAGCAGGCACCACCACAGAGGTGAGACTACAATTGACCTTAACGGGTTCACCCCTGGCGGAGATGCCGTGATCATGACGAGCGTACGACTGATTCTGTGTTTCGTGCTTGGTGCATGCTGTCTGGCGAGCCTGGCGGGCTGCACGCACGCCCCCGCGGTCGAGGCCGCCGACGTGGCAGTCGTGGCGAACACACAGGCAACGCCCGTACCAGCCGAGGGACGTGTGACGCGCACGGACACGCGACTCGAAGCGATTTCTCCGGTCTACGAAATCGATCGCATCTACAAGTCGATGACCGGGCCGTGGAGTAATCGCCCTCTGAAATTGCTTGATGCTACCGCGCCGGAACTGGTGTGGATTACCGGCTGTCACGTGGCCATGGTCGGCGCCGACGGTACGACCGCCATGCCTGAGCAATTCATGTGTCATGCCAACGTCGACTTTGACGCGGACTGGCACAACGACTTGTTTCACGCGCAAAAGCCGCTCGATGGGCGCTTATTCACGCTGTCGCAGGGGCAGTTGCAAGTCAAGTTTCCGGCCGGGTTTGGCATACCCGTGATGTCGAATGAAACGCTTGACCTGTCAACGCAAGTGCTGAACTTGAACGTGAAGGATCGTTCGTTCGCCGTGCGGCACAAGGTGGCTATCGATTTCGTGCGCGACGCGCAAGCGAAGACCCCGATGAAGCCCCTCTATGAACGGGCCCTAATGGGCATGGTTTCTTTGGAGGGACGCGAACTGGTCCTCGATCAAGGGGAACATCCAGCAGGGCATATGGGCGAAGGGGCGTGCCTGTCATGCTGCGTGCCGGGCACCACGGCGATCGACGGGTATGAGCACGCCGATTCGCAGGGGCATCGGTTCACGACGCATTGGATCGTGAAGCCCGGCCGAGAAGAGAATCGCACGCGGGCGACCACCATGATGAATCTGCCGTTCGACACCAAGATCCACTACATCGCCGTGCACATGCATCCTTTTGCCGAAAGCCTGGAGCTGCGCGACGTGACCGCGGATCGGTCGCTGTTCAAAAGCCACGTGCGCAACTTGGAGGGGGAAATCGGCCTGGCGGACGTCGAATACTTCAGCAGCGTCGAGGGGATTCCGGTGTACCGGGATCACGAGTACGAACTGGTCAGCGTGTATAACAACACGACGCCGGACAATCAGGATTCCATGGCCGTGATGTACGCCTATTTCCTGGACCAGGAGTACCAACCCCCCGATCCTTCGCTCGAGCATCTCGCCGACGATTCCGGCACGCAGGCGTCAACAAACACGACGCGCAAGAATGCTGCCGGTCCGATCTGCAATGCGGGTCCCGGCAAGAGCGCAGGCGATGAGCCGCGGGACTCGGGCCGCTAGCCGGCTCGCCGAATATCGCCGGAATGCGTGACGAACCCGCTGATTACCACAGGCCGTATCCGCTGCTGCCGCGCGGGGGTACAGGAACCATGATCGTGGCAGGATTCACACCGCGCCATTGGTTGGCATACGGCGAGTTGGAAGTCCACTGCGGCGAATAGGTGCCGGTGTACGGTGTGGGATTCGCCAGCGGACGCGAGTTCGAATAACCGAACCAGCGTTGGGCGGCGAGCCGGGCTTGCCGCTGATCGGCTTCGAATTCTGCGCGGCGGCGTACCGCGGCTTTGGGGTCGCTATAGCGCCGCAATTGCTGCTGATACAGCCACATTTCGGGCGTCGGAGTCATCTGACCCAGCGTAAATTCCTGGTACGCGGCCGGCACTACTTTACGCTGTGTGTCTTTGACTTCCGTATCGTCCGCTGCACGGGCGATAGGGGCCACGATCGCCACGAACGTTACGGCTGTCAGCAGGATGCGCATCAAAATTCTCCTCGCACGCGCCTGCCGCTGCAGTCCGAGGCGCGCGTGTTGTAAACACGATGGCGCCGATTGACATGCTGCGAGACGGCTGTGCACTCGGGGACAAACCTGTGGCGCTTGCCACACGATTGTCGCGGATGCACAGGCGTGCGTGATGACTGGGTTTGTCGCTGTCTGTCGTCGGCTGGCATCGCGCGGGACGAGAGGCCAGTCAGACGGCTGCCGGGCGCGAACGCGCCTCTGAAATTCTGTTCGGCCAATAATGGCTTGCAGGTTTAGCGCGATTCTGAGTGGAACGTCGCCGCCGTAGAGTTGAAGGCAAACAATGCTGGCAAGGATCTGCCGCAT
>CAMFLN010000622.1 GCA_945957305.1 uncultured Planctomycetaceae bacterium
ATCGCGGCCCATGCGGACCAGGCGGGCGAGCTTTCTGCCGGCGCCGAGGATTGGCTGGCCCAGCATTTCCGTCAGGCAGACTATTTCGTTGCGTCTTGCGAAGTCGGCGAGCAGTTGGTCTGCGAAGCGTTTCTACATAACCGCCAATCGCCGACGAGAAGTGCTGCATCCACGCAGGCAGTTTCGCAGGAAGGTGCGACTGTCGACGAGGTGAGCCCCGATCTTGCCTTGCAAGTGCCGGCTGACGCCGTAGCGGCATTTGCCGGGCGCGTGGATTTGCTGCCGCTGCTGTCGACATTCTTCAGCTGCGATTCGCCGGCCCCCACGCGAAGCCATTCGGACCATCCGTTCCCCTCACCACATAGCCGGCGCGCCCTATCCGCATTGGTTTCCCGCCACGGCCCACACGCTGTGGCCGCGTTCGTACCACGGAAAACGAGCCAGGGATCTTCCGCCGCATCAGCTGAAGCAACGGCCCCGAGTGACAAAAAAAAGACGGACTTCGACTGGGTCGTCGGCTTCGATACGCACGACCTGCTGCCAGACGACCGACGGGCGCTGACCCGCCGGATTGATCCCTTGCTGCGTGCCGGCCTGACGGCGGCGATCGTCATGTACAACCGCCAGGGAACACCGACGTCGATCGATTCCATCGAGGAAGAAGGCGTGCCTCTCACGACGGTCGGCGGTCTGTCACTGTTAGGGCAAGGTGATTCCGCCACCTTCTCACTGCAAAAGAGCTATTTCTGGGCTGGCACGGCGCGCGCCGCGGTGCGGGATATTGCTCGACTCGAACCGGCACAATCGCTGGGGGTGCAGCCTGCGTATCGGGCGTTGCAAAATCCGCGCATCGCCGGTCCGACCCATCTGGCGTATCTCGACCTGACGGCACTACTCGGCATGCTCGAAGCCGCTGCCGACGGGAAGGCGCCCGTTGCGGACGAAGATCGGCTCGGCGGTCGCTTGAGCGACGTCGCAGCACTCGCCGACCGGCTGCTGGTCGAAATTCGCGTCGACGCGACGGGCGTGGCTCTCTCGGCGACTTTGTCGGCCGATTCAACGCCGGCGCAATGAGGCTCGGCAAGGTCGGCCCTCCGGCGCTCCCGGACCCCGCAAATTGACGAAGTTGCGGTTGTGTCGATTGTGCCGGCGAATCCTGGTCTGCACAGGGCGACTTTTCTCTGACCACAGGGGGGGCTTTACCCCAGGCATTCTGAGCACTGGCAGGCGTGGTAATCGGAACCTTTGTGTTACCGCTAAGAATTGCCCTGACCTAACAATGCGGAAAAACCACGCATTTTTTCTGCGCGGTATATTTTACGGTCGGGCGTGTCCGATTTCTGTCTCGGGCGATGCGTCAGCTCCCTCAGGGCTGCCGCCGTAAAACCGTGAATTCCGACCGGGAGAGCGACGTGAGCAAGTCGAAGCGGGATGCCGAAGTCACGATGGATCGACGCGAACGTGGGACGGAGCGACGTGCGAAAACCATGGCCGTGGCGACCGATCGCCGCAAGCTGGAGCGCCGTGCCAAGGTACAGCGCCGCCGGCAAATCGATCCGACCACCTGCGAACGGGACTACACGGACGAGGAAGTCGAATTCATGAACGCCATGAACGCCTACAAGCGTTCCAGCGGCCGTATGTTCCCCACCTGCAGTGAAGTCCTGGAAGTCCTGCGCGGACTCGGCTACACCAAGCAGGAAATGGCCGTCATGGCCGAGAGCCACTAGCAGGCTCTGCTTCTTAGACCGCCGCCTCGCATTGCCAGCGCCCGCGTGACGCTGGCAATGCGGCGCTGGCGCGCCAGGCAAGGATGCTAGCGGCGCACTCGGGGTACGCTTCGGCCGGCAGTTTGATCTTGCTGCCCGCCGTTCGGCTCGTTATTCTCCCTGCCCGTTTCTCTGTGGGCGGTGCCGGCTGCGCGGTTTCCAGTGCTGGACAGGTTCCACAGGTCGGCCCGGTCGATTATTCGGCGGGCAGTTCACATGGCGAAGGCGCCCGGGTTCTCAGGCATGGAGGCACGACGAGACGTGATGACACGCTTGTATCGCCGTTGCTCCGGCGGCTGGGAATGTTCTCTCTGCGCACTGACGATCTTGCTGGGCAGCACTGCCGGATGTGGCATGGTTGCCAACACGCAGAACGCACAGGGCGTGAAGCTTTATCAACAGGGCTATTACCCGCAAGCCATCCAAAAGTTCCAGCAAGCCACCGCGACCGACCCGAAAGATCCCGACGGCTTTTACAACCTGGCTGCAACCTATCAGCGGTTGGGCAAGCTCAATAACCGCAAAGAGGACCTGGTACAGGCCGAGAGCCTGTACAACCAATGCCTCGATCGCGATCCGAACCAAGCGGACTGCTATCGCGGTCTCACCGTGCTGTTGGCCGAGCAGCAGCGCACCGACGAAGCGCAGCGTTTGCTGCAAGGTTGGGCCGCACGCTACCCGACGCAGGCGGCGCCGAAGGTCGAACTTGCGCGCCTGGCTGAGGAACTCGGCGATAAGCAGACCGCGAAAAATAATCTGATCGAAGCGCTGGCGATCGACCCCTATAACTCGCGCGCCCTGGCGGCGCTAGGGAAGATCCATGAGGAATCGGGCAATGCCTCGCAGGCCTTGAACGACTACGAGCGGTCTCTGTGGCACGATCGCTTCCAGCCGGATGTTGCCGCGCGGGCCGCGGCCTTGCGTACGGCCCTGGGACCGGCCGCTCCGCCCCCTGCTCAAACCGGCGGTTCTCGGACGGCCACCGGTGCGCCGTCGTCCACGATTCGCTGACGCCCTCGGGATGCGTTTCTCACCTGTCTTGCGGGCAGCCTGCTGGGCTGCCTGGGTGGATTGCACGCGGAGCCTGGCTCCTTGACCCCCCCGGCAGCAATCCCTATGTTGCCCTGGTAGCCCTGACCGTTTGTCGGTGGCGGCCCCGACTTTGCGGAATGTTAGGGCCCCCGGGGGGAGCGCCGCCGATCTTTCGCCGGTTCCCGACTCAATTCCCGGGAAATTGAGACTCGTCGTGCTTGTGCGCAGGGGGGCGCGGGCGCCAAGTACCTTTATTTCGTTCAAATCCCCGAAAACAAGCTGGCGATATCTATGTACCGTGTGATTGTCCTTGATCCCTTGGCCCAGGAAGGGCTCGATCTGCTTACCTCCGCCGGGGGCATCGAATACGAAGTCCGCCCCAAGCTCGCCGGTGACGCGCTACGCGAAGCCCTGGCCGGGTACGACGGCGCGATCGTTCGTAGCGGCGTCAAAATCACCGCCGAGTCGCTGGCTGGCAATAAGCGGCTCAAGGCGATCGTCCGCGCAGGGGTCGGCACCGACAATATCGATAAGGCGGCGGCCACGCGGCAAGGGATCGTGGTCATGAACACGCCGGCGGGCAATACCCTCAGCACCGCCGAGCACACCATCGCCATGATGCTCGCCCTGTCGCGCAATATCGCGCCGGCATATCAAAGCCTGGTCGA
>CAMFLN010000623.1 GCA_945957305.1 uncultured Planctomycetaceae bacterium
CGAGCGCACCAAACGCCGTTTTCGCATCCAGCTCCGCCGCTAAAGACGTGACACGCTGTTCCAATTCCCATCGGCGCTCGACGCGACGGACAATCGCGCGCAGCTGTTCAATCTCGTAGGGCTTCGTAATGTAATCGGCAGCCCCCAAGCGGATGCATTCGACCGCCGCCTGAATGTCATCATTGGCTGTGACGACGATTATCTCTTGCGGTTTGACGCCGGTGCCTAACTCGCGCAAGACATCTACTCCGCCGGCTCCTGGCATGTTGAGATCCAAAAAGACGAGATCAGGCGCGGCCTGACGGATCGATTCCAAAGCTTCTCGACCATCGGCTACGGTAATGATCTCGTGCTGCAACCGAGCAAGCGCCTTGGACATGCCGCGGCGTGCCGCCTCTTCATCATCGGCGATCAAAATGCGTAATTTCATGCGTCGACGATCGGTAGGCGAATCGTGAAAGTTGTTCCTTCGGCCGGACGACTCTGGCAAACGATTTCCCCGCCTGCTTCGCGGACTCGGCAGCCGACGATGTATAAGCCCAACCCCGTCCCTGATTCCTTGGTCGTGACAAACGGTTGAAACAATTGGTCCTGAACGTCCGGGGCGATGCCAGGTCCATTGTCATGAATTTCGGTCACCAGGTGTCCGTTGTGCCGCTGACAACGGACCGAGACGCAACCTCCGGGGCCGGCGGCTTCGAGCGAGTTATTCAACAGATTGAAGAAGATTTCTTGCAGCGCAGCGCCGGCGATTCGCACGGCTGGCAAATCAGCGTCCACGTGGGCGTCAAGCTTAATCCCGTTCCTGCTGGCGTGATAGCGCAACACGGCCAGCGTGCTGTTGAGCAGCGTCGGCGCGTTTGTGCCGGACGGCGCCTCGCCCCCCGGCCGTGCAAAGGCGAGCAAATCGGCGGTCGTGGCGGCCAGGCGATTAGTTTCGCCCACGATCAAGCGCAAATCCGCGGCATGCGCGTTCTCGTCACCCAGATCTTCGGCAATCACGGCCGCGATGGTCTTGATCGAGGAAAGCGGATTCTTGATTTCGTGCGCCATCGTCCCGGCCAACAGACCCAGCGTCGACAGCCTTTCGTTTTGCGCGGCGCGGCGTTCAGCGGCCAGACGTTCGGCCTGCAATAAGCTATTGTCCATCGCCACGGCTAATTGTTCGGCCAGCACGACCAGGATGTTGGCTTCCTCCTCGCCAAAATCTCGGTTACGCTCTCGACGCCCCAGCAGCAACATTCCGCGCACACGCCGCGCGGAGAACGCCATGGCCGCCGAGGCATTGGCCGTGTGCAGCGTGGCCAGCCCCTCGCGTCCCAAGGCATCACGCCGTGTGAACAAGTAATGCGGTTGCCGCGCGACTTCAGCATAGAGCGCGGCCAGTTGCTCGGTCGAGAGCGCAGCCGGCACGCCTGTGACCGAGACCAGCCGCCCCTCGCCGTCGACGACCCAGCCGGCCACGTAAGCCAAGCGCATGGCCTGGGTCAGTTCCTCGGCAAATCCGGCCAACAACTGCGGTGGAGCGTTGCCGGCGTGCTGCGTGATATACACCGCGATGCGGCGAATTTGATCGCGCAGCGTGACCATACGCGCACCGGCCACCAGGTAGCGTAGCGATTCCAGGATTCTGCGCCGTAGCGGCGGCAGCAGTAGCGCCAACAATAAGATCAGCGTTCCCTGCAGGATCTCGGCATTGATCCCGTAGTCCTGCTCGATGCGGGCATGCACGTCGTGCAACGCCAGTTGATAGACCAGCAACAGGATCACCGCGGCCGCGGCGTACAAGATTGTGCGCTCGACAAAGAGCTGCAAAAAATTGAACCGCACGACAAAGTACGTGAAGAGCACCACCGGAAGCAGCGGCGCCAATACGGCCAACGCCTGCAAAAGCGGCAGCCAGGCCGGCCAGGCCAAGGCGCATGGCGCCGCGACCGTGATCAACAGCGTCATGCCCAGCAATGTGATCCCTAACCACCGATAAAAGGCTCCTTGCGGCCCGCGTCCTGTTTGCGGCAACATGAAGCAAGCCGTCGCCGCGGCGATGTTCACCAGACCGGTCCATCCGAGGTATGGCCACACCAGCGAGTGACAGAGCTCCAGGAATCGCCCGCGCGGATCGGCCGCGACGCGCATGACAATCAACGGAACGAACAGCACCGGCCAATAAGCCAGCATGTAACGCGGATCGGCCGGCGGTTGTGCCACCATTCCCGTACGCGCCACGCGCGCCAAGATATGCGCCATCGCCCCAGGCATGAGCACCAGCCCGAGCGCCATGGCAGACATGGCCAGGCCATGGATCGTGGCGGCCCAGGGGCTGGCCAGGTTGGCAAAGTAGGCATGAAAAAAAGTGCCCAGGTGAAACAACCAGGCACCGCAGGTCAGCAACACGATGGGCAACATGACCCGCGCATAGTTGCGCGCGTCGAAGAGCGTGAACAGGAGCACGGAATCGATGACCGCCGCGGCGCCGTAAGCGAAAAGTTCGATACTGGCAAACATGCTGAAATCGCCGCTGCCGGAATAATGAAAAGGGGGGCACATCGGCCCCGAACACGCGCTGTGATGGAACGACGAGTAACTTCAGCCGAACCTAGCCTAACACCGCCGCGTGCGCGGGAAAACCTCGATGACGTCGACATCAAGCGCAATCCCCGGGCCCCCGGCGGGCCTGTGCAACACGATTTCTTGCTTAGCTGTAGCGGTCTGCGTCACGATCAACCTGGCAAACTGCTCGCCGCTTGTGCATTCGTAGATTAACTCTACGCCAAATTGTCCGGATCGGACCGTGCGTCCGACGATCTGGTACCAGGCATCATCGATGTTCAACAGCGTGCCGCAGGACAACCGCCACAGGTGCCCTTCGCGCGGCGAAACCCGAATGCGATCAACCAACCACCATGATTGCACCAGCCGGGCCAGGTACATCACCCAGCCCGGCACGACGAACGTTTTACTCCGTGACACGGCGTTTCAACTCCTCCAACTCCGTTTTTAGCCGCTCTTGCCGACTTTGCTCTTCGAATTGTCGCTCCAGTTCTTCGGCATCGGGATCTTTGTCGGACAGCCGGTCATGAGCGTCTGACAGTGCTTCGGCGCGTTCGACCCTCTGTTCCAAGCGTTCGAACGAAGCAAACGCCGACCGGTTGCCGCACCGCGACATGGCTGTCTCGATCCTCCGCTGCGAGTCGGCACGCGTGAGCCGCGCCAGCAACAGCGTCCGTTTCTGGCGTGCCTGGCGAATCTTGTCTTCTAGATCGCGCACGGCGCGCTGCAACTTGAGGGTTTGCTCCTTTTGCTTCGCGAACTCCTGGCCGAGCGAAGCCGCGCGATGGTCCGCGGCTAGCTTCTGTTCGAGCGCCGCGGCCGCTCCAGTTTCGTCGCCGCGCTTCATGGCCGCCGAGGCACGCTCAAGCCATTTATCGCTCTCTTGTCGTGCCCGCTCGACTTGTTTGCCTAATTGA
>CAMFLN010000624.1 GCA_945957305.1 uncultured Planctomycetaceae bacterium
CGTGGCCGCCGTCCCGCTGGCCAAAACGCTCTCGCACCTGCCCATCATTGTCGATCCCAGTCACGCGACGGGGCGCCCGGATTTGATTCCGGCCTGTGCCCTGGCGGGCGTAGCCGCCGGCGCGGACGGGGTTCATATCGAGGTCCACAACTGCCCCGAGGAGGCCCTCTCCGACGGGGAACAGGCGTTGCTGCCTGAGCAGTATGCCGAGATCGCCGAGCAAATTCGCAAGCTCGCCGAACTTCTTGGCAAGACGATCTCGCAACCGGCAGGAGCCACTGTATGAGACGACCGCTCATCGCGGGCAATTGGAAAATGAATCTCGACCGCGCGGGGGCCGTGGCCCTGGCGCAGGCGGTCGCCGCCAAGGGAAACGACTTTCCGGCCGCTGACCTGCTGGTCTGTCCGCCGTCGATTTATCTCGACCCGGTCGCCGCCGTGCTGCGTGGCAGCAAGGTCGCGCTGGGCGCTCAGAATATGTACCACGAGGGGAACGGCGCCTTCACCGGAGAGATCAGCGCCGCCATGCTGGTTGACCTGGGCTGCTCCTACGTGATCCTGGGACATAGCGAACGCCGGCACATCATGGGTGAAACCGACGAGCAGGTGCGGGCCAAGACCGTGGCGGCGCTGGCTGCCGGAATTACGCCCATCGTCTGCGTCGGCGAACTGCTCAGCGAGCGCCAGGCCGGCCAGACGGCCAGCGTTATCGCCCGGCAGGTGGCGGGGTCGCTAGCAGGGCTTTCGGCAGCCGACTGCGAAAAGACGGTTATCGCCTATGAACCGGTGTGGGCGATCGGCACCGGCCAGGTGGCTACGCCCGAGCAGGCCGAAGAGGTTCATCGAGACCTTCGCAGACTCCTGGCGGATCGATACAATACCGCCACCGCGGAGAAGGTCCGGATTTTGTATGGCGGCAGCGTCAAGCCGAACAATGCCGGCGAGTTGCTGCAGCAGCCGGACATTGACGGCGCCCTTATTGGCGGGGCCAGTCTGAAGGCGGAGGATTTTCTCGGCATCGCCGCAGCAGCGAAGTGATCTAGCCGTGAAGTAGACAGTAGGGCATGGCTGTCGAGCCAAGCGGTGCAGGGATCGGAAGACGTCGTGCGACAAATCTCGCTCGACGGTTTTAATAACAAAGGATTGTTCAATCGTCGCTCGCCCGGCGGCCCGTTTATATTGCGGGGATGCCCGGGCGTAGCCGGCGATGACTTATAAGAATCGAAAGCAGGAGTATAAGCCATGTTCGGCGGCATCCTGATGGTGTTGATGTTTCTGGTCGCCCTGTTCCTCATCTTGCTGGTGCTCGTCCAGCGCGGCCGCGGGGGCGGCTTGGCCGGAGCCCTGGGGGGCATGGGGGGGCAGAGCGCCTTCGGCACCAAGGCCGGCGACTTGTTCACACGCATCACGATCGTCGTGGCCTCGATCTGGGTTGTGCTCTGTGTGCTGGGAGTGAAGTACTACAACACGCCCGACACGTTCAGCACCACGCTCGGTGGGGCGCGCGTCTCGGTCGACTTGGCACCGGGGGGCACCGGCGCTACCGGAGGCATGACCGCCGAGGGAACCAGCCCGACGAGCACACAGGGTGACGCGGGCGCGACGACACCAGCGACCTCGACCCCCGCGGCAAGCACGCCGGCACCGTCGACTCCGGCCGAATCTCCTGCGGCCCCCGCAGAAACGAGCGAAGCGCCAAAGTAGCCGCGTCCTTATCCCGCGGATACCCGTGGTCTTGATCCGAGTTCATCGACTCGCCGCAAGCGGGTGATCGTTCGATTTTTTAACAGCCGTGGAGTCTGCGACCGTGCTATTGAGCATGACCGGATACGGCGAAGGGCATGCCAAGCTCGACGGCAAGAGCGCCTGGGCCGAAATACGCACGATCAACGGCCGTTACTTCAAGCTCTCGGTCAAATGCCACGAAGGCTACAACGCCTTCGAATCCGAGATCGAACATGTGGTGCGCCGGCAGATTCGTCGTGGTTCGGTGCAGATGACGTTGCGCGTCGATCGCCAGCGCACGAGCGAGGGGGCAGGGATCAACGGTCCTGTGCTGGACCACTACCGCAGCCAGTTGCAGCAACTGTTTTTGCGCTGGCATATTGACGATCCATTGCCGTACGGCGCCTTGTTGGCACTGCCCGGGGTCGTGGCCGAGGAGAATCTCTCGAGCAGCGAACTGGCCGAGGATTGGCCGCTCATCGAAAAGACGCTCGAGGCAGCTCTAGCGAACCTAGCGCAAATGCGCACCCAGGAAGGCGAGGCGATGGCCGCCGATCTGCGGGCCAATCGCGAGCAGATCGCCACCGAGCTGACCGAGATCGAACGCCGGGCGCCGCTAGTGGCCGAGGCGTACCGCACCCGGCTGACGGACCGGCTGCAAAAGACCCTCGAACAGTATCAGATTTCGCTCGATCCCGCGGACCTGATTAAAGAGATTTCGATCTTCGCCGAGCGCTCGGACATCTCGGAAGAGACGGTCCGCCTCCGCAGCCATCTCGAACAGTTCAACGAACTGCTGACCGCCCAGGAAAGTTCGGGACGCAAGCTGGAGTTCCTGACACAGGAAATGTTTCGCGAGACGAACACCATAGGGTCGAAGGCCAACGACGTCGACATCTCGCGCCACGTCATCGAGATCAAGGCCGCGATCGAGCGTATCCGGGAAATGATTCAAAACGTCGAGTAAGGCGCGCCCGCAGTAGAGACTTATATGTGGGCAGAGAGACTGATGGGCAACTCCGCGGGACAATTGGTGATCGTGTCGGGCCCGTCGGGGGCGGGCAAGACCACGCTATTGCAACGGGTATTTCAGGAGTGCCCCCTGCCGCTGGTCCCGAGCATCTCGGCCACCACGCGGCAACCCCGTCCCGGCGAGCAGGAGGGGGTGGACTATCATTTCCTGAGCCGGGAGGAGTTCGCCCGCCGCCGCGATGCCGGCGACTTTTTGGAAACTTGCGAGGTTTACGGCCAGGGGGATTGGTACGGGACGCTGCTGTCCGAGGTGACCCCTAGCCTGGCGGCTGGCAAATGGGTAGTCTTGGAGATTGACGTTCGTGGGACCAAGGAGGTGCTGTTGCACTATCCCCAAGCCCTGACGATCTTTGTGCAGCCCGGTACGCTCGACGAATTGGAGCGGCGTTTACGGGACCGCGGGACCGAAAATGCAGCCTCGCTCGAGCGGCGGTTGGCCGTGGCGCGACGCGAGCTGGAGTCGGCCGACATCTATCGATACCGGGTCACCAACGACACGATCGACCGCGCCGCGCGGGAGATCTGCGATATTCTTAGCCAGGCAAATTTGCAGCAAGCCGGAGAGGTCACGGGATGATTGACGAACTGCGTGAAGAGCGGATCGTGAACAAGGTAGGGGGGCGCTTCAAGCTCTCGACGTTGATTCAAAAGCGCCTGGTGGCTTTGAACGCCGGCAGCCGACCCTTGGTGAATCTCGACACGCATGA
>CAMFLN010000625.1 GCA_945957305.1 uncultured Planctomycetaceae bacterium
GCGACGGCGAGCATGACTGGTATAGCGGCCTTGTTGCTGGCGGCGCTGCTACTGCGCCCCGATCCGCCCGTGCTTGAGCGCGTGGTTTATGTCGCCAACGAACGAACGACCACAGCGTCGCCCACGTCCATGAGGGCACGCGCCCCCGAGGTGGCGGCGGCCGAAAACGCGCAGCCCGAAGGCATTTGGAGCGTGCGTCGCCCTTGGCCGGCGACGGACATTACCCTCGCCTCGTCGTTTAGTAACGCGGCGATTACTAGCCCCGGCTCATGCGACACGCCGGGCACGATCCTTTCGACGCAATCACTCGACGAACTGTTGGACGATCGACAAGACGACCACCATCACCGCCAGCGCTCGGCCCCTCGGCCGGCCGCTCCAGGAGCCAATCTATGAGAGGCGTAGCGAGCATCCTTTTTCTGCTGACGATCGGTTTCAACCTGTCAGCTGCATCGCGAGTGGCAGCGGCCGACAACGTGCCCCCCTGGAAGTGGACGCTGCATCCTGCCGCGCCCGCGCGCGACGTGCTCAAGTACGAGTTGCTGCCTCCGTTTGCGGCGCGAATTCCAGGCAATGCCGCCGTGTACTACGGTAAGGTCACGGCCGAGCAGCAAGGAGTCTTCGGCAATCGCGAATTGCTGGACAAGATCGACGATTGGCGCGAGAGGCCGCTCGATGACTTGCGCAAAGAATCGGAAGATTTGCCCACTCGCACCATCGAGCGCATGCTGGCGCGGGCGGCTCGCTGCAACTATTGCGATTGGCAACTACCGATCCGCGAAGAGGATTATTTCGAGTTACTATTGCCTGAGATGCAACAGACGCGCAGTTTTGCACGCATCCTGTGCACACGAGCGCGACTACAAATGGCTCAAGGGAAATTCGACAAGGCGATCGAGACGTTTCAATCGTCGCTGGCGCTTGCGCGCAACGTGGCACAAAGCGAAACGATCGTGAGCGGACTGGTAGGCTTGGCGATCTGTGGCACCACGTTCGATCAGCTGCAGGAATTTATTCAGCAACCGGGTGCACCGAATTTGTACTGGGCCTTGGCGACGCTCCCTTCTCCGATCGTCGATATGCGACCAGGCCTAGAAGGAGAACTGTACGGACTCGGTTCATTCATCGTCAGCGACGTGCCCATGAGGGCGCGCAGTGCGGACGAGTGGCACGCCGCGCTTGAGCAGTTCTGGAAAAAGGTTCTCAAAATCGCGGACGAAAGCAAGATCAAGAATTCCGGCATCGCGGGCATCGTCGCCGCCAGCCTGGCGCGAGAAAAAGAAGCCCGTCAGGCGTTGCTTGATCGCGGCACCCCGGCCGCGGAGGTTGCGGTGATGGCGCCCGCGCAAGCCGTGTACCTGGATACCGTCCAGCAATTCGCCGAGCAGCGCGACGAGCGGTTTTGCTGGCTGTTCGTGCCCTATCCGCAGGGAATCGAGCATTTGCGTGCTATCCATGCCACCGACGCCGCCAACAATCAAAGCCAAGCCCCCCCCGCGGTACTCGTTCGGCTGCTGATGCCGGCGTTATCCTCGCTCTACGACGCACGCGTGCGCGTCGATCGCGACTACGCCCTGCTGCGCGTCGCCGAAGCCTTGCGACTTTATGCAGCGGCGCACGAAAGTCGGCTGCCAAGCCAACTCTCTGACGTCGCCGAAGTGCCGATCCCGTTGGACCCGGTTACCGGCAAGCCGTTCGACTATCGGCTCGAAGGTGACATGGCCGTCATCGCTTTGACGCCACTCCCGGGGCGTCCGACTCGCTGCGAAATCCGGCTCGCCAGATAGGGCGCGCAGCGCGGATTTCAAAAACCTCGACATTTGTCCCTGGCGCAGATAGCCTGAACTGGGTGGACGAGATCGCGCAGGGGGCCATGCGCGAGTCGGGACGAAGCGAGGCACGGCGGCATGTCGATGTTTTTTTCACCGCGGATCGGCTTGCGCGACCTGGCGCAACTCTGTCGTCGCCTGGCGATTGCCCTGTCGAGTGGGATCGAAGTGCGCCGCGTCATCGAGCGGGAAGCCGCGAGCGCACGCGGCGCGCTGCTGCGATCCAAGTTGCAGATCATCAACGATGCCGTAAAACGGGGCGACACGCTGGCAGCCGGTTTCGCCCGGACCGAGGACTATTTCCCCGAACTGCTGCACGAGATCATCCAGGTCGGCGAACACACGGGGCATGTGGCCGAGGTCTTCAAGCGTCTGGCCGAACATTACGAAGAACAAATCCGCTTGCGGCGTTCTTTCATCGCCAGCATCACCGGCCCCATGATCCAGTTCGGACTGGCGCTGGGCATCATCGGTATCATGATCCTGGTGCTGGGCGCCATCGGCAAATCGAACAACAACGCGCCGGTCGACATCCTGGGGTTGGGGTTGATCGGCGAAGAGGGGTTCGTGATCTACTGCCTGATTATCGGCGGAATCGGGGCCGGCTTGTTTTTTGTTTATCAGGCCATGCGCCGGGGCGTGGCTTGGACCGAACCGGTGCAACGCACCGTGCTCAGCCTGCCGGGGGTCGGAGCGCCGCTGCGCACGATCGCTCTGGCCAATATGGCCTGGACCATGGAGCTGACACTCGAAGCCGGCATGGAAATCATGAAAGCCATGCAGCTGTGCCTGGCCAGCACGCATAACAGCTTTTACACGTACCACACGCCGCAAGTGATCAACTCGATCCGCGCAGGCAACGAGGTGCACGAGTCGTTGGAAGCGACCGGCGCATTTCCTTTCGAGTTTGTCTCGGCCGTCGAAGTGGGCGAACGGAGCGGCCGGCTGCCCGAGGCCATGAAGACGCTGTCGCGCGAATATCACGAGCGCGCCCGGCATGCGGTGCAAACCCTCACGACGTTGGCCGGTTGGGGCGTGTGGGCCCTGGTGGCGCTAATGATCATCGTGATGATCTTCCGCATCTTCTCGTCGTATCTGGGCGTGCTGAACGATGCCCTGAAGATGTAAGCAGCCCGGCGCTTATATTGGCCCGGCGCACCTGCTGGCACGGCGCTACTCGTCGCAGCTTTCGGCCAACTCGCGCAGGTAGTCGAGCGCGTCTTCCACGTCGCTCGCGGGCACGCCGACCTGGCGGCCGGCCCGATCGCACTGGGCCAAAAGCATGAGCTCCTCGAAGTTTTCGGACTCTTCGAGCCGGCGCCGCGAACGGACTCCTAGCGTTCCATCGCGGAGGGCCGCCGCTTCGGAATGATGCTCGATCAGCCAGGCAGTGCGTGGCGTGATGTAGCCCTCCAGGGCATCGAGCCCCGCGCCAATATGGTCCTGCGGGTCGAGACCCTTACCGACGTCATGCAACAGCGCCGCCAGCAGGAATTCCTCGTCATATGGCAGTTCATCGCGCGCCAGATCAAAGACCTGCAGGCTGTGATACAGCGCGTCCCCTTCGGGGTGGTACTGGGGTTTTTGCATTACCTTTTCCAGCGGCGCCAGCAGCGAGCGGTAGACGTCGAACCG
>CAMFLN010000626.1 GCA_945957305.1 uncultured Planctomycetaceae bacterium
CCAGTGGCAATTGCTGTAAGCCGCGGCAGTATTTACTGAACATTCTCTACAAGAATCTCTGCAAGAATCTGTTATCGCCGGCGAATGCACAGTGAAACGCTCGGTCTCGCCAGGGACCGAGGTTTAGCGCGAACGAGCAGGACGCCTGAGGTGAGCACAGCCCAAGTCGAGCGCAGTACCGTGGGAATCGACCCCGCTGCCGAATACGGGGCACGTCTTGCTGCGCGGCAAGCGACGGTGCGCCGCGTGGCGCGCTGGAATCGGCGCATCACGCTCGGGCGTCGGCTGATGCTGTTTGCCGTGATCGGTTACGTGGTCTTCGACCCGACCGAAGCCCAGGCCCTGATCCCGCTGGGCATCGCCTTGGTGCCACTGTTGTTTCTGCAGAATGCGGTGCTGAAGGTGTGGCGTCGAGCCAGCAAAGCAGCCGCCTATTACGCCCATGGGCTGGCCCGCCTCGAAGATCGTTGGATCGGCCGCGGAGTCGATGGCCAGCATTATCTGCACGCCGAGCACCTATATGCGGAAGACCTCGACATCTTTGGTCGCGGCTCGCTGTTCCAGTTACTGTGCACCGCGCAAACCCCAATGGGACAAGATACCCTCGCCCGCTGGCTGGGTGCCCCGGCCGAGCTGCCAGAGATCCAATCGCGTCAGCGTCTGGTGCGCGAGCTGGCCGCGAATCTCGATTTGCGCGAGCGGCTCGCTTCGCTCGACACCGACCTCGCGCGCGTCGATCCTGCGAGCTTGATCGCCTGGGCCGAGGCGCCGCCGCTTTTGCCCAACATGATTTCGCGCATCTTCGGTATCGTGCTGGTTTGGGGTTGGACGATTTCACTCGTTATGTCCCTGGCACGCGGCGGTGAGTGGTGGGGGGTGTTCATCACGTTCAGCTTGTTCGAAGCAATCTTCTACTTGGCACGGCGCAGCCCTGCCCGCGCGATCGCTCAACACGTGGGCGAAGCGGGCTTTACCCTGGGAGTGCTGTATCGCTTGCGCGCAGCATTGCGCCAGCATCGCGATTTACCGCAGGGCTTTTTCCAAAAAGCCACCGCCATCGAACAAGGTCTGTCGATGCCGCTGGGCTGGATGGCCGAAGTGTATGGGCTGTTTTTGCAGAACAGCTTTTTCCATGCCTTGAAAGTGCAGGGCATGCCGTTGTGGGAAGTGTGGCGGCTGCGTTCGCGCCACGGTGTCGGGCAAGCCCTGGCCGCCGCCGGGGAAATCGAAGCCCTGGCAGCGCTCAGCGCTTACGCCTACGAACACCCATGCGATCCCTATCCTACGCTCGTCGCCGCAGGCCCCATGTTCGCAGGTGTGGGCCTCGCCCATCCGCTGATGCCCAAGGGGGTGTGCGTGCCGAATGATCTGACGCTGGGTGGCGATCGTCAGTTGGTGTTGATCAGCGGTTCGAACATGTCGGGCAAAAGCACGTTTATGCGCACCGTCGGAACCAATACGGTGCTCGCCCTGGCCGGGGCGCCCGTGCGAGCGCAAAGCCTGACGTTGTCGCCGGTCGAACTGGGAACCGCGATGCGCTTTCGTGATAGCGTGCACGAGGGAGCTTCGTACTTTTACGCGGTGCTCAAACGCCTGCGGGCTGTGTTGGACGTGGTCGACGCAAAGCGGCCGTTGCTATTCCTGTTCGACGAAATCCTGCAGGGGACCAACTCGCAAGACCGGCTGGTGGGGGCCGAGGCCCTGATGCACAAGCTGGTCGACGCCGGCGCGATCGGCCTCATGACAACACACGATCTGGCCCTGACGCAGATTGTCGACGACCTCGCGCCTCGCGCCGCGAACATGCATTGCGAAGACCAGGTCCAGAACGGCCAGATGAACTTCGATTACAAGCTGCGACCCGGCGTCGTCACGAAGAGCAATGCGCTGACACTGATGCGCGCGATGGGGCTGGATGTGTGAAAACTCAATGGCTATTGCGGCGTTTGACGAATTGCTCCGCCGTAAATGGTTGGTCACCAGGACGACTCTGGGTAGAATTATGCTCCGCCGCAAGTTTTCCCAGGGGCTCAGCCCTATGTCGCGCATTGACTACCGAAATATTGAGAAGGATCCCGCTCGTTGCGGCGGCCAGGCCGTGGTTACTGGCACGCGCATTCGTGTGGCAACGATCCTCACTGCATATCGGCAGGGAATGCCCGTCGAGGAGATTGTTCAGCAGTACACTGGACTAAAACCTGCGGATGTACACGACGCGATTGCCTACGCATACGACCATCTGGATGAGATCGAGGCTAACCTTGCGGCTGATGATGAGTCGTCGGTTAAAAAGCGACATACGCGCAACCCTTCGCCGTAATGAGCACGCCACGATTCTTCACTAATGAAGACGTATATGGCGCCGTGGCGCCTGCATTGAGACGTTATGGATTCGACGCTGTGTCCACCGTCGAAGCCAAACGGCTCGGCGAATCAGACGAGTCGCAACTTGAATGGGCCCACTTAACTGGGCGTATAATCGTAACGTTTACTGTTGGCCATTTTGCGGTGCTTCACGACAACTGGATGCGTGATGGACGACTACACGCAGGGCTTATCGTGAGTGCTCAACGCCCGATCAAAGATGTCGTTCAACGCCTAATGAAACTCGCAACGCATCTCAGTGCAGAGAAATGCTCAACCGCCTTGAGTTCCTGGGCGATTGGTAGACACTTGACTGACCTACGCCTTCGGCTCGGTCATGCTCCACGGGTCGAGCGCCTTCTTCAGAGTGTCGGCCGGCAGGATCTGTCGTTCCTGACATAGTTCGCGAATCGTCTTGCCAGATTTCATGGCCTCTTTCGCCAGACGCGCTGATTCGTCGTAACCGATATACGGAATCAGGCTCGTGACCATCGACAAGCTCTTTTCGACGCTGGCGTCGCACGCCGCGGCGTTGGCTTCCATCTCTTCGGCGCAGAATTCGACAAACGCACGTGTCACGCCCGATAGGATCGCAATGCTTTCCAGCGTCGTCTGCCCCATGACCGGCATCATAATGTTAAGCTGAAACTGCCCGCCGGCGGCGCCGCTGATCGTGATCGTCTGGTCGTTCCCCATCACGCGGGCGGCAACTTGCATCATGCTCTCGCACATCACCGGGTTGACTTTGCCCGGCATGATCGAGCTCCCCGGCTGCCGGTCCGGCAGCATGACCTCGTAAAACGCGCAGCGCGGGCCGGAACCCAGCCAGCGAATATTGTTCGAGACGTTGAACAGCGTCATGGCGATCGTGCGCAGCTGGCCGTGGCACTCGACCAGGCCGTCGCGCTGAGCATTCGCTTCGAAGTGGTTCTTCGCTTCGACAAAGGCGATGTCCGTCTCCTTGGCCAAGGCGGCGGCCACACGATGGCCGAACTCGGGATGCGTGTTGATTCCCGCTCCCACGGCGGTCCCGCCGGCCGGCAGTTCCAGAATTGCCTTTTGCGCTGTGCGTGCCCGTTCGATCGACAGCTCCAAT
>CAMFLN010000627.1 GCA_945957305.1 uncultured Planctomycetaceae bacterium
GTTCGTAGTCCATGATCAAGCCGTTCAGCATGGATTCCCCCTCACAAGCGCTTGGTAAAAGTCGAATCTTGGAAGTCAGCGAAACGAAAAATCGGCGCGGACGCAAGTTCAGCCGGCGCCCTGGCAATTGCGCGCTAGCGACACCCTCGTCGCACTAAAGCCTGGCGGTATTTGGTCGCGACCGCGATGCGCAGCATGGATTCCGCGATACCCACGTGAGCGGCGTGGAGAGGCCCCCCGGCCGAAACCAGGCGGTATTGTAATGTGCCGCGCGCGGGGGCCACAACATCCGGCAGACAAGGAAGTTCGTTCCCGCGCGCTCGGCTGCCGTGCCGACGTCCCACGGAATCGAAGAGTTGCCGTTTCCCCATTTAGCCGCCGGGCTCGCCCGGCGGTCTATGCCAAACGTCGGAAACCGCCGGGGCGAGCCCGGCGGCTAAATGGGAGCAGACCGGATGTCGCTATAACCGGCATAGAATCTCTAATACGACCCCGGCTGGCCATGGGAACGTCCTGTCGATTGCCGCCCTGATGGTTGCGGCTGCGGGGGGGGCGTAGAATCGAAGGATCAACTCCTACGCCGCGGCGAATCAATCGAGAAGAGTCCCCTGCGCCTTGTCCGTTCGGACGTCGCGGGCCGGAGCCGGTCGTCAACTACAAATTCCTGCAGGTTTCCAGGGCACGTTCAAGGACGATCCATGTTTCCCACCGTCATGACGTTGCTGTCAGGTTGGCTGATCCTGGTGCAGCCTGCGCCGGCGGATGCGGACTTTGCAGCGAACGTGGCCAAGCTGGTGCGCCAATTGGATGCAACGGAAAAGGTCCGTCGCGAAGATGCCGAACAACATTTGCTCAAGCTGGGCTCGCGCGTGCTCATTCTCTTGCCTGACACCGCTGGCGCCAGTGCCGAGGTCAAGCTGCGACTTGCCCGCGTTCGCACGCAGTTGGAAACGCAGCGCGGCGAAGAAGAGGTCCTTCCCAGCCACGTCACACTCTCAGGCGACGACTTGTCGCTGGGCAAAGTGATTTCTGCGATCCAGGAGCAAACCGGCAATAAGGTCGTCGATTTTCGCGAACAGTTTGGTCAACAAGCTGACAAGAAGGTTTTGAAACTCGATTTCGATAAAGTCCCTTTCTGGCTCGCGTTCGACCAACTGTTGGATCAGGCGGGCCTGGCGATCTACCAATATTCCGGCGAACCGGGGTTATCTCTGGTCAATCGTGCAGGGAACGAGTTGCCGCGCGCGAATCGGGGCGTCTACGCCGGGGCCTTTCGCATCGAGGCGACCGACGTCGCGGCTCGACGCGATTTACGCGATCCAACCGGCCAATCGTTGCGCATCAATGTTGACGTCGCCTGGGAACCGCGGCTGGCGCCGATCGCGATCACCCAGGCCGGCGAGTCTGTCACGGCGACGGGAGACAATGGCGAAGTCCTGCCCGCGGGCCCCCGCGGCGAATTCGAAGCCTCGATCAAGCCGGGCGATTCGTCCGCACAGATGCCGCTGACGTTTTCCTTGCCGCCGCGCACGGTCGGCAAGATCGCCAGCCTGAAAGGGAGTTTTTCGGTCATGCTGCCGGGGCCGATCGAAACATTCCGCTTCGAAAACCTGCGCGCGGGGCTAAAGGCCGAACAGCGCAAGGGAAGCGTCACCGTCATGCTGGAACAAGTGCGACAGAATAATCTCGTGTGGGAGGTTCGCGTGCGGGTTGTCTACGACGCGCCGGGTAAGGCGCTTGAATCGCACCGCACCTGGGCCCTGCACAACGAGGCGTTGCTCGGAACGCCGGACAAAGAGACGATCAACTTTGCCGGGTTGGAAACCACCCGGCAGGGCGAGAACGAAATCGGCATGGCGTACCTGTTCGATGTTCCCGATATCAAGCAACACACGTTTATCTACAAGGCGCCCGCGGTCTTGTTGAATGCCGCGGTGCCGTGGGAATTGCGGGAGCTTCCGCTGCCGTGAGCGAGACTTTCTTCCCGGAACAGAGTGCGATGCGAGGACTGAGGAGCTTACCGATGACGAAATGCGTACACCCCTTATTCACCAGCGCGGCGCTCGCGCTGTTGTGGGCGTTGTCAGCTGACATGGCCCAGGCCCAGGCGGATAAAGCGCGAAATGAACTGATCGCCATCGGAGCCTTGCGCCCGCCGGGAGTCGTCGCCGCGACGGTCGCGGGCAAGCCCATCGACTCGTCCGAAGTCAATCGATTGATCAAGCTGACTTTGCGTGGCCGCCCGGCGAGCAAGTCGGCCATTCCGGGCCTCGAGGCTCAGGCGCTCGAGCAAGTCATCAACCGCCGCCTGGTGCAGCTGTTTCTGGACAGCAAGAAGGTGACCGTTACTGATGCCGAAATCGATCAAGCGCTCGCCGATCGGCAAAAGTCGCTGCGCAAACGTGACAGCGACCTGGCGATCGCGCGCGGCGAAGCCGAATTGACCGAGGCCGGCTACCGCGAGGAAGCAACGTGGGAATTGCGTTGGGGAAAATACCTGGCAACGGTCTTGACGGACGACGTTTTGTCCAAGTATTTCGAGGCACATCGCCAAGAGTACGACGGCACCGAGTTGCGCGTCTCGCACATTGTGTTGCGTCCGGACGGCGCGCTCGACCCTGAGGAAATCGATTCTTTGACTGCGAAGGCCGAGCGAATTCGTGACGAAATTATCGGTGACCTGACCACTTTCGAAAGCGCAGCGTTGAAGTATTCGAGCGGCCCCAGCCGGCAAAAAGG
This sequence comes from uncultured Planctomycetaceae bacterium, assembly GCA_945957305.1. GTDB lineage: Bacteria > Planctomycetota > Planctomycetia > Pirellulales > JACPPG01 > JACPPG01. The sequence goes on from CAMFLN010000627.1 coordinate 2,740, forward strand.
GGGTGATATCGGCTTCATCTCGCGGCATGGCGTGATGCCCGAGGACTTTTCGCAAGCGGCCTTTGCGCTGCAGAAGGGGGAGATTTCCAAGCCCGTGGTCACTCATCTTGGCGTGCACTTGATCAAGTGCACCGACGTCAAGCCAGGCGACAAAACCTGGCGTGACGTGCGTCGCGAGATTCAGCCGGCGGTGATGCAAGCGGCCTTCGCGCAGTTGGCGGCGCAAACGCGCGCCTCGACCGAAATCGAGTTCACCGGCGCCGTGGCGCATTTGAATCCTGACGGGGAGTTGGTCAAAGCGACGCAAGACGCAGACACCGCCGCAGCGAAACAGGACGAGAAGAAGGACGGCGCGAAGTAACCTCAGGCAATGCACCCGCTGCGTCGTTCTGGCCGCGAAGCACCCAGCGCCATTAACTGTGTTCGTCACGGAATGATGTCTGGTTCTACTTGGTACCCCTCAGCCAGACTGTTGGTCGAGTTGAACATCGCCACTACGGCCATTAACTCACCCAGGCCCTCGTCATCGAGCCCAAGCTTCTTGACTGCGGCCGTGTGCGAGTTCACACAGTAAGAGCACCCGTTGGTCGCTGACACGGCCAGGGCGATCATCTCTTTCGTAAGCGCATCGAGTCGTCCCGGCGCCATCGTCACCTTAAGCCGACCCCAAATCTGCTCCAACAAAGGTGGATGAGTGGCGAGCGTCTTCCACAAATTGG
>CAMFLN010000628.1 GCA_945957305.1 uncultured Planctomycetaceae bacterium
CGGCACGCGATACCATGCAAGCATTGGCAATTTTCGCAGCCATTGCCATCGAGTTGCATAGGCGACAAGTCACTGTAATGTCGATCGCGCATTTTTCCCGCCACTGGAGAGTTCGTCATGGCCACCAGGAAAACCGCGAAGTAGGACGTGATGTGCAAGGAGGAGAAATAGACGCAACAGCCGAAGGCCCACGTGCAATAGCAACGCTTTGCCAAAGGACCTGGGCAAGGGTTACGAAGCAGGCGCCGCTGCACCGCGGCACAACGCAGGCGCGGGGATCGTCAAAGGGGCAGTCAAACCACTGCGAAGAGTAAGGCCCCGCTAGTTCTCGCGCAGCTCTTGGATGTGGTCACCTCCCTTGACAACGAACAAGGACTTCGTGCGGGTGGCGATATCGCGTCCAATTTCGAAGGCGGAGTTCTTATCTCGGCAGCGTGCTTCTTCGCGCTCCCCGAAGTACACCATCCAGAGCCCCTGATGGGACTTTACCTCCACAGTCCATTGATCGCACCGCTCGCTTTTTGATACTTCGCGGCGATGTGCTGGACTATCAACGTTTAACTCCATGATCCGGTCCTCACACTGCCCGACTCGTTGTCAATCACTTCACTATGCCCCCCAATCCTTCAAACAGCAGCTTGGCGAAGCGGATCAGGACGTGACACCCGAGCGCCAGATCAGCAAGGAACTTTTGTGGCCAGGCACCGTGAAGGGGCACCATAGCAGAGGGCATATTCAACGCGACACGACCCCGGAGTGAGCAAAGCGCGTACCGTTTTAGGATCGCCAGGTCGTAGTCCAGGCGCTGACGCGGCCATACCCGACAAGGCGAGCGCCGACGGATGCGGCGTTGATGGGGTTGCTCTGTTGTCAGTCTTGATGGCTCACTGAGGACAGTGAGACAGGTCTGTCAGGTCGATCTCTAGCAAATCATCCTTGGTTCGTTGCACACGACGGTTCGCGCCGCGCGTTACCGTTTCGAGGAAGTTGCTACTTTCACGCTGTTTACTCGCCTGCGCCGGTAAATCCCTAAGCCAGCCGTCGCGCTGCCGAACCACATCAGGACCAGCGTGGACGGTTCAGGGGCGATGACCGGGTCAGCATACAAGATCGGGTAGTCGTAACCGCTTAACGAAGTAATCGTAAACGAACCGGGGGGCAGCGGAACGCCATTTCCGTCTTTGGCCTCAATGCCGAGGATGTTCAGCGTGTGAGAAAAATTCGTGTCGGCCGTGCCGTTGGTTGGGGCGGGGTTGTGACTTTCGTCCCAACGCAACGAGACATAAGATCTCGTATGAAGCGATACTTGAAAGGGGACAGAGGGCTCCTGCCAGGGATTGGAGAGTCCGCTGGCGAAAGGAATTTCGTTCAACGCATTGAGTACGTTCAAGTCAGCGTTCTGGTCGAAAGAACCAGGACCGGTAATATCCATCTGCTGCGAGTTTGTCGTAACGGGGCCCGTGCTCCCCAGCCGCGCGGAATAGTCCACGGCGGTCTCACAATAGACACGCTCGTCTGCCTCGCCGCTAAGAACTCCCCCTCCGGCCAACCACAGGTAAACGAAACTATGGAGTTGATCGGCGAAGGTATAGTCGCCCGTTAAATTGAATGTCAACGAGTCATTCCAGGAAGCTTTCCCGTCCGCGATCGCATACATCGCAATTTGCGGCGTAGAAGGTGTCAAACCCACAAAAGATTCCGAATGAATCCCGGACGGGCCCGCGCTTGAGTCTGCTGATAGAGTAAAATCGCCCGTTGTATACAGCGATTTTTGGCCCCCGCCACTTACCTCGGTCCCCACCTTGTTGTTGGACAGGTTCTGGGGAAATACATCGGGTTCTTGATAGTAAGTCACCGTGTCGGACGCCGACCAGCGATATGGAAGCGGGGCCGACAATGCTTGCTGCGTTAGAGCTGCGCACAAAAGTGCGCCTACGACAATCGCTCCCAGGACGAATCGAGAAGCGACGCCCTTGCGATGGAGCTTACCAATGCGCCTAACGAGGGTGAGACCGAGCATGGATGCTTAACCCGAGGGAGAATAGGGAAGGAGCACATACGCCAATGACCATGTGGATCGAAGTTTGATCCAGCGAATTGGGCATGAATCCAACTAGGTGGATTCGCCAGCAAGGGTCATTGGCGAGCCTTCACAATTTCGGATTTAAGCGAGCTCTGCGGTCGGAGACGACCGTGGCCATATGATCATTGGCTCGATCGGTACTGTCAAGCTTTTGGCTGCCTGTTGCGCCCAACGCCCTTTTCGGCTGCTTCATGGCTCCGCCGCAGAGCCCACATCCGGTTCTTTCCGGACCCGTTCCACCGACATTTACCAAATAAGCGGGTCGGTTCAACTCGGACTCGAAATTTTGCCCTACGATCTGGAGCGAACAGGCACCAATTGGTGTACGCCGTCACGGCGACCGAGACTCGACCAGTCGGCAGGTCAGAACGGGCAGGGACTCGTCCAGTGACAGCGTTTGCCTGTTATCGGATGAACCAGGGATAGCTCGCTCGCATGCAACAGCATCCGATCCGACATCGCGCGCACTTCGTCAGGTGCGTACAGGTTGTCTCCCAGGATTGGATGTCCAAGCGCCAGCAAGTGCAGGCGAATCTGATGTGAGCGCCCCGTCTCCGGCCGCACTTCGACCCGGCTGCGATCAACGAGCCGTTCGACTACGCGCCACTGGGTGCGGGCTGGGCGTCCGTCGACCAAGTCGATCATGTGGCGTGGTGGCCGAGTAAAATCTTTCCGCAGCGGCAACTCCACTATCCCCTCTGCCGCGGCGGGACTGCCAAACACAATGGCCGCGTAAAGCTTCTGCACTCGGCGCGCGGCAAATTGTTGTCCGAGAGCGCGCTGAGTAGGCAAGTCAAGCGCCATGACCATCAAGCCGGACGTATCACGGTCCAGACGATGCACCACCAACGCCGCCGGATGCGCCGTGCGCACGCGCTCGCTCAAGCAGTCTTGCAAATCCGGTCCGCGCCCCGGGACCGATAACAAGCCCGACGGCTTGTCGAGCACCAGCAAATGGTCGTCTTGAAACACGATCCGGTGCAGCACGTAGCACCACTTCCAGGGTCATGCCCGCGACGCGGCGCTCTAAACGCTCGCCGCCGCCGGCTTCCGTTTCCGCTTGCCCTTCCGCGGCTTCTCGCGGCCAACCGGTTGCTTTTCCTGTACCTGCGGAGTTCTGTCGTTGGAAGCCGCCTCATTGAGCCGCGAAATATTCAATTGCCGACCCAAGACCCAGGTCTTCTTCAGCGCGCGAAAAATCTCGCGCGGCATCCCCTCGGGCAGATCAACAATGCTGTACTCTTCGAAAATCGCGATGCGGCCGATCATCGAGCCGTCGAGCCCGGCTTCATTGGCGATGGCCCCCACGAGATTCCCTGCCTTCACCTGGTGAGCATGTCCCACTTCGACGCGGAATGCTTCGACTCCTTGG
>CAMFLN010000629.1 GCA_945957305.1 uncultured Planctomycetaceae bacterium
GGAATCGACGCCTCGCGCGATGTGACGGTTCACTTTCACATCCCGGACGATTGGAACGACGCCCAAGTCGTTCAGTACATCTTGAACCAGATGGCAGATCACATGGACGTGAATCGTCTCGCCAGCGAATTCGCGGAAATCAACGGCAAGCACGATCTGCTACATGAGCTCATCCAGAAGCGTTTCCAAAATGGCCTGCCCAGAATGGCTGCGCTCGCCAAAGGGTATTACTCCGCCCTGGCCGGACTAGCACCGGGCGGGGGAGTCGCGGTTGCCGCGTGGGACATCGAACACGGCGACTATCTCGGCGCGGCGCTCGGCGCCGCATTCATGCTTCCCCTTGGCAAGCTTGCCAAGGCTGGAGCCGAAGCCGGTGGCACAATCGCCATCCGGGCGGGCGAAAAAGTTATCGCCCTGCTGCCGATCAAGGTCATTCAGCGAATTCAAAAACTGGCGCCCGAGCAGCAAGCCTTGCTGCAAAAGCGCTTGCTGGCCGCCACGAGCTTGGACGAAGCAGGTAAGATTGTCCATGAGTTTTTGCAGACCCCGTTTGATCGACATCATCCTTTGGCAAAGTTTTTGGGTGGGCATTTTGATCAAACTCTCATCAAAATTCCTCGCGAGATACACAAGGAGTTTCACGCAGAACTGCTCAAGGAACTGAGGGCAGCAGGCTTTACGCTCCCGATAGGATCAAAATCCGGCAGCACGGAGAAATGGTTAGCGCACTTCGCGGACAACAAGGGGGCCCAAGCTAAAGCCTTTGACGCCGTACTAAAAGTGTCTGGTATGATTGACGAAAGGCACGGAACGAACCTGAAAGACTTCGTAATTAAAAACCTAGCGAATTCGGAATTCAGTTATTACCCATGAAAAGCGCTCCGCCGTTCTTCGCGTTACGTGCCAACACCATGAACGCCTGCAGCCCCAAGCGTGAATCTATCGCAATTGCACAGCAGACCTGGGTATGCACAGAGGGCCCTCATCCTAAGCCAAATGCCCAAATTGTTGATGTCTGGCTCCAGGAGCGAACGCCTCCGGATAGGCCGCTGAACTTTTTGATGCTCGGAGGAGTTCCACTCGTGCATCGCGAGTTGCTCTCACTCCTCGGAGAGGACAATATTGAAAGGGATCTCTATGTCGGACGCGTCTTTGGTCGCGGGGACAAACTATTGGAAGACTGGGTCACCGCGCGCGGTCGCCGGCGCGTGATTCTGCGTGGTGTGAAAGAAGCTAGCTATCGGTTATGCCCGGATTGCGGCCGGATCTTATACAGCTCGCATGATGACTGCTATCTATTTCCTGCACCGCCGCCGGAGACGGCGATTTTCGAAAGCAGCCTCTTCGGTCTCGTCGTGACCCGCGAAATCGGCGAGCGCGTACTTGCCGAAAAGCGAGCCCGCAAGTGGCGGCGCATTGCCATCGATCCGCTGCAAATCCTCGATCCTCCCCCGGATGGTTTTGGCGTGCTTCCTGGCACGGAGCGCGGCTTTCAATAGATTGCCCAGTAGCGACGCCTTGTTTCCTCGCCTAAGGGCGTAGCGTACATTGACTGTCGCGCCGCTTCGCACAGCGGTTCCCCTGCATACAGGCCGATCGGAACAGGATACGGTTGTGGGTGTTGTGATCTTTCTCGTGTTCGCTGCGCTGATTATCGCGGCGGCCATCTATAACTATCGGCAGGCAGAAAAACGCCGGCAGGCCTTGCTCGACCTCGCCGCGCGGCAGGGTTGGCAATTCTCCGAGGCCAAGGATTACGAAATGGAGGGGCGCTATCCGGCTTTCTCCTGCTTGCAATCTGGCTCGGCACGCTACGCTTACAACATTCTTCATGGGCCTGGCCGCCAGGGGCAGGTGTGTGCCTTCGACTACCATTACGAGACCTACTCGACCGACGACAAGGGAAATACCAGCACGACGCACCATCATTTTTCCAGCCTGGTGCTCGATACGAACCTGCCCTTGCGTCCTCTGTTGATCCGGGCCGAGACTTTTTTCGACAAGATCGGCGAATTCTTCGGCCATGACGACATCGATTTCGAATCTCACGAGTTCAGCCGCACCTTCTGCGTTCAGGCGGACGATCGCCGCTGGGCCTTTGATGTGATCAGCCAATCGACGATGGAATTCTTGCTGGCCGCGCCGCGTTTTACGATCCAGTTTGCCGGCTCGTCGATCATGGCGCACCGCAATTCGGTCTTCGAAGCGTTCGAATTTGAACAGGCGCTTGAGGTGATCACCGGCATTGTCGAACGGCTGCCGAAGGATGTGCTGCGGGATTTGCAAACTCCCAAGTAGCGTCTTGATTGCTGTGCTATTTCCTCTCCCTACAATTTGTGTAAAGGCCTTATTCCCTAGGGGGCTCTCTGATGGCTGTGCTTGTACCGTTATTGATCCTGGGCGGCTTGGCGTTGTTCGTGCTCATGACCGTGGCCTCGCTCTACAACGGCCTGGTGCGCGTGAGAAACGCTTGCGACGAATCGTGGTCTGATATCGACACCGAGTTGCGCCGCCGCTACGACTTGATTCCCAACCTGGTCGAAACCGTGAAGGGCTACGCCCAGCATGAGCGCGAAGTTTTCGAGCGTGTGATCCAGGCGCGCAATGCGGCCCTGGCGAATCACGGCTCGCCCGAATCGCAAGCGAAAGACGAAAACGCGCTGACCGGCGGGCTGCGGCAGTTGTTTGCCCTGGCCGAGAACTACCCGGACCTCAAGGCGAACCAGAACTATCTGAAGCTGCAGGAAGAATTGGCCAACACCGAAGATCGCCTGCAACGCTCGCGGCGCTTTTACAACGCCAACGTGCGCGACCTGAACAATCGCCTGGAGGTCTTCCCGTCGAACATGATCGCGCAGTACTTCGCGTTTCAAAAGCGTGAATATTTCGAGCTCGACGAGCCTGCCGCGCGGCAGCCGCCGGTGGTCAAGTTTTAATTGGCGCGATCGCGGTACATCGCCGCCGCATTTGTCCTCCGCTGTGCTCGTCGTGTCGTCGTAGTCTTTCCAAGGAATTCATTACCACGACGGCACAACGAGCACGACGAAAATGCGGGCTCCGGAAGGCAGGACGAGACAGCCCCTTCGTGAAGACATTTCCCATCAGCGTAATCTGCGGATGAGTTCTCTCTCGCATCAGCGGCGCAAAAAAAGAGCCTGGCCGCGTTGTCACGGCCAGGCTCGAAGTTGTAACTAACCAAACCGCTCTCCGCGCGTTTAGTATTCGCGCGTCTTGTTGATGCCGGGTTGCGGCACGAGGTATTTGCCGTCCGCACCAGCTTGCAACGGGGCCGGCGAGTTCATCGTCAGCTTGTCGATGTCCGGTGCGAACTCGTGGTCGTGATTCAACATCTGATCGTAGGTCACGACCTGGCCGGTATGGCAAGCCAAACGTCCCATCGAGGTGACCAGGCTCGCCTCGGCGCCACGGCGGCATTCGTTGTACGGC
>CAMFLN010000630.1 GCA_945957305.1 uncultured Planctomycetaceae bacterium
GCTTTGTGCCGGTACCCGACCGACGAAGAGAAAGCCAAGATTCTGCCCGAGCTGGCGGTAGATGGCGCCGAAAAACGTCAGGCGGTCGAGGATCTGTACTGGAGCGTGCTCAGCAGCACTGAATTCTTGTTTAATCACTAAACCCATGAACGCTTCCCGCTCAGTTTGGATTTTGTGCTCGGCCGCGGCGATTCTTGCGCTGTGTGTCGCGTCGTTGGCGCGCGCGGCGGATGCGCCGGCCGAGGCCGTGGCCACGACGCCCGATTTCAACCAGCACATCGCGCCCTTGTTCAAGAAATATTGCCTGGGGTGCCACAACGCCACTGACGCCGAGAAGGGACTGGTGCTGGAAACGCACAACAGCCTGTTGCAAGGGGGCGAAGGGGGGGCAGTCGTGGTCGCCGGCAACAGCGAGACAAGCCGCCTGCTGTTAGTCTTGGACGGCCGTGCAAAGCCGGTCATGCCTCCAGAAGGAAACGAGGGTCCTACCAAGGAAGAGATCGCCCTGGTCAAGGCGTGGATCGACGCTGGCGCCAAGGGACCAACCGGCGCGGCGCCCGACCCGACATTGCTGGTGACTCCCAAAGTAAAAGTGCGGGGCATGCCGCGGCAGCAGATCAACGCCGTGGCAATTTCGCCCGACGGTAAACAGGCGGCTGTGGCCGGCTACGCGCAAGTGCGCGTCATTTCGCTGGAGAATCGCGCCGTGGTGCGGCGGTTGAGCGAACTGCGTGGCAACGTTACCGACGTCGAGTTCTCGCGCGATGGAACGCGCTTGGTGACCGCCGCTGGCGAGCCAGGAGTGTTCGGTGAAGCGATCGTTTGGAACGTTGCTGATGGGGCACCGTTGGTGAAGATGGTCGGACACCGCGACAGCCTGTACGCCGCCGCGCTCAGCCCGGACGGCCGCCTGGTTGCCACGGGCAGTTACGATCAGCAGATCAAGTTATGGGACGCGGCCAGTGGTGAACTGGTGCGGACCATTGCCGGGCATAACGGTGCGGTGTTCGACCTGGCGTTCAGTCCGGACGGACGCCGGCTGGCCAGCGCGAGCGCCGATCGTTCGGTCAAGCTATGGGAAGTCGCGACCGGCGAACGCCTCGACACTTTTGGCCAGCCATTGAAAGATGTCTACACGGTTGCGTTTTCGCCCGACGGCCGGCATGTCGTCGCCGGGGGCATCGATAACCGAATTCGCGTCTGGCAGATCAGTGAAAGCGCGCAGGAGGGGACCAACCCGCTGGTCTATACGCGCTTTGCTCACGAAGGGGCAGTGATCAAACTCGCCTTTTCTCCGGATGGCAATTGGCTCGCCAGCGCGGCCGAAGATCGCACGCTGAAACTCTGGGACACCAAGCAGTTTCTGGAAAAACGCGAACTGGAAGCGCAGCCCGATTGGGCCAGCGCGTTGGCAATCGCACCTGACAATAAAACCCTGCTGGCCGGACGGCTCGATGGCACACTGACGTGGTATGACCTGACGACGGGCGAGCGGCAATTGCCAGCTAAACCGGAACTTGCAAGTGTCGAGCCGCGTGGGCTCGAGCGCGGCGTCCCAGGACGACTGCGACTGGTGGGCAAAAATTTGCTTGAGCCGACGAGCGTGAAATTCGATCGCGGTCAATTCACGACCAAGATCCTGGCGCCAACTGGTGACCCTTCGCCCAGCGAGACACTGGTCGAAGTCACGCCGGCCCCCGATACGCCGCGCGGACGCTACAAGCTGTCGATCGTTACCGAGGCGGGCGCGAGCAACGAGATTGCCGTCGAGGTCGACAACTTGCCGCAGCAGGTCGAAAGCGAACCCAACGCCGTCGCTGCGGGCTTATCGCCTGTTTCGCTGCCCACAGGCCTGTGGGGAGCCTTGTCCGCGATGGGAGACGTCGACCATATTTCGTTCGACGCGCGCCGAGGCCAGACCGTCGTGTTTGACCTGGAAGCCAAGTCACTCGGCTCGCAGCTCAATGGGGTCCTCACAGTGCTCGACCCCGCAGGGCGAGTCGTTGTGACAAGCAACGATTACAACGACGATGCTGATCCGCTGCTGGCCTTTGAAGTGCCGGCCGACGGCCGTTACGCCGTACGCGTGCGTGACCTGGCGCTCGCCGGATCGGAGAAGCATTTCTACCGTCTGACGATCGGTGAACTGCCATTCGTGACGGCCGCATTTCCTTTGAGCGTGCCGGTGGGCGCCGAGCGTCACGTGCAGCTGGTCGGCTATAACCTGCCGGCCGCAGCACAAGCAAAAATCTCTGCCGACAAACACGGCGAGGTCGCCGTGCCGCTGGAGGCGAACACCTATCGCAGCCGCGGTGAGTTGAAGGTCCTGGTCAGCGACGCGGCCGAGATCGTCGAAACCGAGCCCAACGACAGGCCTGAGCAGGCCACGACGCTGCCTGTGCCGGGAGTCGCCGGTGGGCGCATCGCGCCGTCTACGGCCGCCGCGGACGTCGACTTATATCGCTTCCCCGCGCGGCAGGGAGAAACCTGGATCGTCGAGGTCGAGGCCGCGCGTCGCAAGAGTCCGCTCGACTCGAAGATCGAAGTACTCGACGCGCAGGGCCACGCAGTGCCGCGCGTGCAACTGCAAGCGGTGCGCGACTCTTATCTCGAGTTCCGCCCCATCGACTCGATTGCCAACGGCTTCCGCGCCAAGAACTGGGAGGAGATGGAGCTCAACGAGTACATCTATTTACAGGGCGAAGTCTGCAAGGTCTTCCGCATGCCGCAAGGGCCCGATTCCGAAATGCAGATGTACAGTTCGGCTGGCAAGCGGCGCGGTTATTTCGACACTAGCGCCCGGGCCCATCCGCTGGATGAAAACATCTACACCGTGGTGCCGCATCCCGTGGGCGCGACGTTGGTCTCGACAGGCTTGCCGGTCTATACGCTCAACTATGAGAACGACGACGATGGCGAGCGGAAGCTGGGTCGCGATTCGCGATTGACGTTTACGGCGCCAGCCGACGGCGAGTATTTAATCCGCGTCAGTGACGTGCGCGGTTATGGTGGCGATAACTTTGCCTACCGCTTGATTGTGCGGCAGCCTCGCCCGGACTTTCAGGTGCGCATCAATGAGCGTGATATCTCGGTACCGGCCGGCAGCGGACAACGCGTCGTGATATCGGCCGAGCGCATTGATGGCTTGGACGGTGATATCCTGGTCGAGGCAACAGGTTTGCCGGCCGGCTTCACGCTGTCGACGCCAACGGTAATTCAGGCCGGGCACAACGAAGCCCGCGCGGTCGTGAATGCCGCCGCTGACGCCGTGAAACCAACGGACGAAGCACTCGCGCAAATCAAGATCACGGCCAAAACAAAGATTGACGGCGCCTGGGTAGAAAAACCGGTGCAGGCTCCCAAGCTGGCCCCCGCCGCCAAGCCGAAACTGATCGTCCACCTCGAACCGGCCGAACTGACCATCGCGCCGGGTACGAC